>JAJCYK010000516.1 GCA_029262935.1 Cytophagales bacterium
AAGCAGCCAAAACCTATTTGAAACAACGGGAACAAGGTATTGCAGACGTGGAAATGGAACCCATTGTTTTTAACGAAGTATATCCATTATTTGGGATGGCTGATATTCGCGATAGTTCATTACAACGCAACTTATCCATTCAAGAGGATCTTACGGCCCAGCTTAAACTAGCTCAAGAAATAATTAATAAGGCTTTAAGCTTTAAAGAATTTCCTATACTGGAAGAGATCAATTTTCGGATTGAGAAGCTCAAAAAATCCGTAAAGAAAAGACTGCGTACCGAGGATGAATCTCAGATCTATCAACTTCTTCGTCAAGAAATCGAGCCCTTGTTTGATTTCTTAATCAAGGATTGCCCCCAGGTGGAAGAAGATATTCTAAAATATCAAAAGTCCATAGACCCCAAATTAGGGGTTCTGTATAGTCGCAGAAAATCCTACGAGCAGAGTGTTACTAAAATCAATCAAACGGTAAGTGAATTCTTAGATATTCAGGAAAACCAGGCTCAAGAAATGTACCCTCATTATTTTGAGAAGTACAAGACCGATGGTGTAGACTATAACATCTATGTAGGGCAATCACTATTAAAGAATGGCACGTTTAATCAGGTGTGCTTGAATAATATGCGGTTGTGGCAGTTAATCATGATGAGTGAAATGACTCGTCGAACTGCTGAATTGGTGCCTAAACTCCCCATTCCTCTAGAAACAGCACAATTGATATTGGTTCATGAGGAACCTTTGGCCATTCGATTTAGGGCTGACGAAAAGAAATTTGATGTAGATGGAGCTTATAACATTCGTTACGAGATCGTCAAAAAACGAATTGACAAGGCCTACATAAAGAATACGCAAGAACGATTGACCCAACCTGGGAAAATTGCCATTGTATATTCAAATGCGGATATCTATAAGGAGTATATGAAGTACTGCCAATACCTGTATCACAAAGGTCTTATTGAGAAAGAGGTAGAAGAACTGGAGCTTGAACCTGCACAAGGAGTTACAGGATTGAAAGCGCTAAGAATTAAAGTTCGTATGGAAGATATGGATGCTATCAGTACATCGGAAATAGAAGAGATCATCTCCAGCCTGCAATAATTTAACGGACCCTAATCCTTTGTCCTGCCACCAGGTCTCTTGCAGCTATTTGATTTAACTGCTCCAGTTCCTGTACGCTGGTGTGGTATTTCTGTGCCAATCGAAACAAGGTTTCACCATAGGCTACTACATGGTATATGGCATCGGGAAAATCTTCCTTTTCAGAAAGTGGGTCAAAGACCAAGCTCTGGTACTTCTCGAAGTCCAATTGCTTGGATAGTCGCAAAGGCTGATAGGGTCGTACCTGTTGGCTCAATAAACCATTCCATTGTCTGAGCTGCGCCTCTGTTACCCCTATGGCCTGAGCCAATGTACTTAAGCGCACCCCAGGTTTTATCAACACTATACGCATGGATGCCTGATAGGTCACGTCATTACCCTGTAAAAACAGTTCTACTCTTCGATTAAATTGGCGTCCGAAGCGGGTGGTATTTGACTCTATGGGCTGAGACTCGCCAAAACCTTCGATTTGGGTTTGTACCTGCGGGTTTAGCTTAGCAAAATACTGCGCGGTTGAAGTGCTGCGTTTTTCACTTAGCTTTTGATTGTAACTGTTCGGTCCCACGAAATCCGTATGCCCTGTCACCAAAACTGAAACCCCTGACCGATTGCCCACATAGGAAGCTAAATCTTCGATGGTTTTTTTGGCCTCTGTACGCAATGTAAATCGATCGAAATCGAAGTATATGACTGCTCCCCTTTGTAACTCCTGAGCACGTGGCAAGTTGGTGCCTTGATTTACTTTATTTTGATCAGGGTTTTCGCTTGAGGTCACATTTTGGGACTCAGAATTTGATTTCACATCAGTGTTTTCCAAAACCTTTTGTTGAGAAACCTGCCAATCCCGCACGTTAAACTTTCGATTGTTTTCAGGAACTGACAGCTCCATAGCTTGTTCAAAACGTGCCAATGAAAATTGGAAATTACCTTGAAGGTCGGTGGTGTCGGTAGCCACCAATTTACCAGAACTCGTTTTCAGAAGTACCCGTTGATTTGCCATGATTTGATTACCTCCAGGTTTTGCTAAATGGCCCTTAATGACCACCGGTTGTTTTGAGAACCAAGCAGGTATTGCCCCGGGGTGGTGACTCCTATAGGCCGTAACTACCCCTTGTAAATGTTGTTTTTCGACAGGGCCCAATGCCGATAGGAATTGACGTTCTTCACTGCTATGCTCCTCAAGATTCGACATGCCTTTGGTTATGATACCAGCCACTACCTCTTGATCACCTGTCGATAAACCATTTAAATAAGTCTGCTCTTCCGGTGGTAGGTCTGTAAGTATATCAATGGTAACCTCACTCAATATGGGCTGCAATGAGGTTGCTGGAAGGCTACTACTGTTTGCCTCTAGGGGTTGATACCTTTGATAGGCTTCTCGAATTTCAATGAATTTCTGGCCTTCGTTTTGGTCCAATTTAGCGAGGAAGGCCTCTTGGTTTTCGTTAATTGTCACATCGGAACTTGCTGTGAGAATATCTGCAGCAAGTTCCTTCTCCTGAGGAGACAAAGACTTCCAAAACGTCTGCTGATTGGAACTCAATTGTTCAATAAACTCCGGGTCCACGAAGGTATCGGTTGATATGGCTTGGTCATTAATGTTAAGTTGATGGTTTGTGCTGATGTTTGTATTCACCTTGTCCAAAACGAAGGCGTCAATCATGTCTTCTATCCTTTGTCGTGATACAGGACTTAGTTGATCCATAAATTCACGTTGATCAATAGAATAAGTTTGCGGGTTGGTCTGACTGTTCAACACCAGGCTTTCTATGGTTTTCTTATCTGCAGCCGATTGGTTTTCATAGAACTGCAAATCGTTGGGGGGTAGTTGCTCCAAATAAACTTGGAATGAAGGGTCGGTAACCGTTTGTTCCATTACGCTAGTACGCTCCACTTTTACTCCGGTTATAAACTCTTGATAAGTACTAGTCATGGTTAACAACTGCTCCTTTTGTTGAGGGTCAAGTTGCTGTATGAACCGGTGCTCTTGCTCTGTATAGGCAAGTGGGTCTTCCCCTTCATTCGTTAATATCTTTTTTATGATATCCTGTCCTTCAGCTGATTGGTTTTCGTAAAACTGTAAGTCACTAGCCGACAAACGATCCAGGTAGTCCTGTAATGTCCGTGTGGCGTCTCCTTCATGCTCAAGGGTGGTGGTGGTTTCAGAAATCCCTATTACAGATTTCTGATAAGCTTCACTCATCCGGCCCAATCGTGCCTGTTCCAAGGGATTCAAATTCTCAAAGTATTGCCTTTCTTCTGGATCTGCATCATCGGGCCCGTTGCGAACCAGGTGTTGAACGAATTGCTGCCGATCAACAGGCAAGGTTTTGAGGTAGGCCTGGTCAACAGGGGTTAATGTATGGGCCAAATCATCCGGTAGTTGCTGGTCAGGATTGCTATCAACAGCTACGTTTATGAAATTTGCAAGCCGATCTATGCTGAGTTTTTTCCTTGGCGTAAGCCGTTGGAAAAAGAATGCCTCTTTCGGGGTTAGTTTTCTTGGCACGAAACTACGAGCACGGTTGGCGATCTTATCGCCAATTTCCGCTTCTACTACTTGGTCTGTTGGATTTGCTAATTCGTTGTTCTCGATCTGTTCGTGCAATTCGTTGTTGATGTCTTGTAGATCAGCACTAAGGGTGGCAACTTGTTCTAAGCGATTTTTTAAAGCCATTTCTTGACCTTCAAGTTCCAAGTGCATCTGTTCATCAAAGGACAACAATTCAAACGCATTGGCAGAAGCTAGTGGCAATTGCCTGGAACGGTTGGCATATCGGTCCGTTAAGAAATCTATAACCTGTAAGGCTTTATCTCTTTCCTCTGAAGTGAAAGAACTTAATCTTGATTCTAAATCCAGGGGCAAATTTAATTCAGAAATTAGGCGTTGTTGCTCTATCTCACTTAGCGCGGACCTCAAGATATGTTGACGCAACGCTAGCTGTTGCAGGTCATTCTGTTGCGCCGGTGATAATTGCTCATAAAACAATTGATTTTCCCCGCTTAAGTCTTCGGGTAGATCCTGATAACTGTTACTTAAGTTGTTTGTGACCTGCTGATGCATCACCGACCCCAGGGGAGTTGGCCGGAGGGAATTCAAAGGAACTTCGTTTTCAACCAGTCTTGCTTCTGCCCGTTCTGTTTGTGCGGAGAGGTCCTCTTCCAAAATATCAAGATTCTGAATTTGGCTTTGATCCTCAATCCGTTGGTGAGCTTCGGTGGTACTTGTATTCCAGTAATCTTGCTCTGGTGTGGTAAGCTCATTTAATATTAAGTCTCTTCTATCCTCAATTTTTGCTTCTATGATTCGGTCAATTATGGCTCTTTCTAGGTCGGAAGAATTTTCATAAAAAGCCCAATCGGATTGCTGAAGAGGGTCTAGAACCATAGTCGGCAAAGTTGGAGAAACACCGGGGATTTCCAGAGCCTTTCTTTGAGCAAGTCTTTCAATAATGGCTTTGGTTTCAATATCCAACTTTCGATAATATTTAAAGTCCTCAGGAGCCAAAGACCTGGGGTCAAAATTGCCTTCCGCTGTTCTTTTTGCCGCTAGAATTCTATTAATCATGGCCCGTTCTTCTGCCGTCAGATTGTCGTAGTAAAATTGGTCTTCATCTCGTGCAGCGAAGAGATTACTATTGCCATAATCACGAATGCGAGACCTTAATTGCTGGTCTCGAGTGCCTCCCTTAAATAATTCCGCCAGGGCCGCCGTGCTTCCAGGCCAGGCAAAGCTATAAATATCAAACTTGCCGAAACCCCCGATGCGATTGGATGATAAAAATCCCTTGTTTTCTCCTAATGTGAAAAAAGTGTCATCAAATCCAGAATTAAATGGTATGCCCATATTGGTTACAGGGACGCTAGACCCAAAGTTCGTTACCAAATAGACATCCATTCCTCCCATACCGACATGACCGTCGGAACTAAAAAACAAAGTCCCATCCTCATGATAGTATGGAGTAATTTCATTAAATGGGGTGTTTATCGACCCTTTCATCAATTGAGCAGGTTGCCAATCCTCACCTCCTGGGTTGATACTAAACCAAAGATCGCTCCCTCCCTTGCCACCGGGTCGATTCGAAACAAAGATTAATGTGTCCCCCGACGGGGTTAAGCTAGGATGTCTGTTGTCATAACCGGGAAAGTTTATTTCTTGATTTAGGGCAATTGGCGTCCGCCATCGACCCCCTTTCAATTCTGCTACATACAACTGGCAGAAAGCTTTGTCATCATAGCAACTGGTAAAATAATACTTA
>JAJCYK010000517.1 GCA_029262935.1 Cytophagales bacterium
AACCAAGATTTACATTAATGATGTGGATCCAAGTGCGGGTGACCAAAGCAATATTAGCCCAGTGGTGATTCGGGTTATCGACTTAGTGGATTAAGCAGTTAGATTTGAATCTTGCCTTCTAAAAAAGTGGTGCAATGCCCTCCTATCAAAACCCGATGCCCCCGGTTTTGACAAGATATAAATCCTCCTCGAGCCGATAATTGTCGGGCAGAAAGGGATTGCTTCCCTAATCGATCACTCCAATACGGAATAAGAGAGCAGTGGGTTGATCCAGTTATCGGATCTTCAAACACACTGGCTTGAGGAGTAAATACCCGGGAGACGAAATCCACTTGGTCTCCGGGCGCGGTAACCACAATAGCCCCTGGGTCAATGTTAATGGTGTTTAAGACATCCGGATTAGCGATAATGTTTAATATGGTGCTTTCATCAGGATAGACTAGTATATAGTCTCGAGCTTTGAGAGCATATTGAGGCTTAACGTTCAATCCTTTAACTATTGTAGGCGGTACCGGTGCTATCTGCGGGATCCGGGCAGGAAAGTTCATTATTAATTGACTGTCCGTGCCGTCGGATACCATGAGGTCCCCGGAAACCGAAGTGTACTTTATTTCACCGGCAAATTTGAGAAATTGCCTGAGTACATATGCAGATGCCAAGGTGGCGTGGCCGCATAAATCCATCTCAATCTCAGGAGTAAACCAACGAATTTGAAAATGATCCTTATGAGGAACGAAGAATGCAGTTTCGGCCAAATTGTTCTCTAAAGCAATAGATTGCATCACATCTGTAGGAAGCCAACGTTTTAAAGGGCAGACTCCCGCAGGGTTCCCTCCAAATAGGTCTTTGCTAAAAGCATTTATTTGATAGTAATCCACCGTCATTGACAAGTAAGATAATCAACCTGGAGGACATGATAAACCACCATAAATTTTCTGCTATCTTTTGTTTGGGTTCTTGAAACTTTTTAGTTGTCAACTGCATCTATATACATATACTAAACTAACTTCTAATATGACTCATCACCGGTCCCCTATAAAGCGTCGTTCTTTTGTACAGCAAACCGCTTGGGGTTTGATGCTTAGTCCTTTGATGGGCTTCGATTGGAGGCCACCCGGAGCTTCATGGTTGCCTTCGGAGGCTACTATGGAGGCCATACCCGGTCTGTTAAAAGTACATGGCCTTAGTGCTTTGAGTACCGCAGTAGTAGAAAATGGAAACGTCTGGCAGAGGACCTGGCATGATACCAGTGAGCCCTCTGGACCTCCAGATCCCGTTTTTGAAGCAGGATCTTTATCAAAGCCTATCGCCGCGGTGGTAGCGTTGCAGTTGCAAAACAAAGGCCTACTGGCATTGGATCGCCCCTTGATGGAGTATTTGCCCCTGCCGGATTTAGTAGGGGTGAGCAATGCTTATAAAATCACGGCCCGCAATGTGCTGAGTCATAGCTCAGGTTTACAAAATTGGCGGTTTCAGACTAAAGTCAAATTGGCTCTACAATTCCCTCCCGGCACAGGATACAATTATTCAGGAGAAGGATACGTTTGGCTACAGCGCATCTTCGAACAACTTACTGGACAAGGTTACGCCGGCTACGTTAAAAGAAATCTATTTGAGGACTTGGGAATGACAACTAGCTCGTTTATCTATGATAGTGATATTTACCATAAACTCATACCTGGTCATAAACAGGATGGCAGCTTAGGAGATGCCTACGGAGAACGCATTGGCTCTGGTATGCTAAAAATTGCCCAGGAAGAAGGCACGAACTTACTAGATTGGGATTTTAATAAAGCTACCTCGGTTTATCCAAAAATAGAACGAAATTTGCCTCCATTACCTGTTTTCTTAACACCCAATGCAGCAGGGAGCCTAGTAGCAACTGTTAGGGACTATGCACTATTTCTAAAGGCGCTTTTACAAAACGACTACCAACCTCTGGGCCTCAAAAAGAATGACCACAAGGAACTTTTTAAACCAATATCTAACGTAGCTTCTAATCTGAATTGGGGACTTGGCTGGGGCTTAGACACCAGCGCTGATAAAACAGCTTTTCACACTGCGGAAACCCGGTTTTACAAGGGGGCAGCTCTTTTAGGTCTCAAAAACAAACAAGGCATTCTGGTTTTAACCAATGGCGCCAATGGAGACCGTGTTTATGATCAGGTCTTACGTGCTTCCACAGGTTTGAAACTGCCGGCTCTCGATCAATTTTAGGCTAGGCGAATTGCCCTAATTTGTAGTTGCCAGGTACTATGTGAAAAGCTCGGTTTATTCGATTCCAACTGTTGATTTGAGCAATTGCAAGCGTCAACACGGCGATTTCTTTTTTTGAGAAATGATCTAATAATGGCTCATAAACATCATCAGAGACATCTCCCTGATTAATGTTGGTTAAGGCTTCCGCAAAAGCCAGGCAAGCTTTTTCCTTTGTGGTATAGAACGGAGACTCCTGCCAAGCGGAGAGTGCATGCAAGCGCAATTCCGTTTCTCCCATTTGAATAGCTTCTTGATGATGCATGTCCAGGCAATAAGCGCAACTATTAATTAGCGATACACGATATTTTATTAGTTCTAATAATCTCAAATCCAGGCCAGAGTTATTAACTTGCTGTTCCACCTGATACAGGCCGTTTAGAAGGCCAATATTAAGTTCGTTATATGCGATACGTTCTTCCATTTATGGGTAATTACAGTGTTATAGAAATACATTTCTAATAAGACCTACAACCACAGTTAAACGTGACGAAAAGATTTAGAATTACAAATTATTTTTAAGGAGGTCGAGCTTTCCGGGATCAAGAATTACACTGATACTATTTGCTTTTCCTACTTCGTTGAAGTGAAATACCTGGCAAAGCTTGAGTCGATTGTTATGATAAAAGAGCAAAGCCGGTTGGTAATTTATGGCGGTCGGTTTGATCGAAAACTTGTATTGAAATTTATGGTAGGCGTATACCAAAAGGTCGGCCACTTCTGAAGACCCATGGCAATACTTCTTGACCACTTTGATTTTCCCCCCGCCATCTGCATGAAAAGTAATATCATCTGCCAACAACTGATGCAACTGCGACAAGTCTCGCTCTTGGATAGCCTTGGTTACTTTTTCTACGTTTTTAAA
>JAJCYK010000518.1 GCA_029262935.1 Cytophagales bacterium
GCCGCCAATTGCTTGGGATCTAACACTTTATATGTTACCTGTCCTTGGATGGTGACCTCTTGATAGTCTTTGGTGGTTTCCTTAAAAACAAAGGAGAAATCATCACTTTGTAAAGGAATTGCCACAATTGAAGACTGCGGAGCGAAATAGAAAAACGACAAACCCCTGCCCTCTTTCCTAACTTTGCCGTTCTGATAAAGAATCACATAGTTCATCGAGTTGAATTTAATGTAGTTTAGTCCGAACATAAATGTGTGGTTTTAGTTTATATTTTGCGTATGTTGTACACATATTAACGCAAAGAATAAATTCGGGTTGCTATTTTGTGTGATAAATACGCAATTATTATTAAATTAGGACTTCGCCATACAAAAAAGAACATGTACTTACTTATTCCTGGACGTCATCACTTGCTAACAGATTTCCAATTCAAGTATTTGTATACTTTAATCAATGCGGGTTTAGAGCAAGCATTGGATGATACCGGTACCACATTAAACATTGAGTCTCCCATTCAAGGGATAATTTTTGCCATAACTTCAGCAAACCATCAAGGCACCAAACGTAACCCCATCCCCTTTTATATAAGGTCTATGATGGTGCAAGAATTTAGCAAAGAATTGCCCGTGCCCTGTTACATCTATGGCATCAACGATGTTGGTCATATTGATGATTTTGCGAATTATACTATTAAACAAATTCGTCATCAATCCGATTACCATCTCGATATCAATCCGCAAAACACTTTAATAGTTTGCTCTACCCCTGTTTTGGACATGTACAAAAATGAAGGGTATACCATTTTACCAGCTGAATTAGATACCTCCGCGGCACTAAGCTATAAGGAACATCTACCCTGGTTTTGGGTGGAACAAATTGGCAACAGTGGTCAATGGAAAAAGGACCTTGATATTGTTAAGCACATTCACCCTGCCAGTTTGAAAATATGGAAGACTTATCAACTCGGACAAAAGGTAAATAAAATTCTAAACGATCCAATTTTAGGTTCGGATGGTGACATTACATCATCCCGTGACTACAATTCCTACGTTCGACAAATGGATGAAATTGCGGAGTTGAAATATCAAGAAACTGCGCAATTTATTCAAGGTGGTAATATTGGAGATATTGGATGTGCTGTGGGGTCCTGGATAAAACTGGCAAGTGATGATCCCAAGTTTATGGAATCTGATTTCTATGGTATTGAGGTGTCCCGTCACCTTTTTGAACTCTGTCAGCAGCGGAAAAGAAATGGAGAGTTTGCTAATCCCAACGTGTTTTTTGCACAAAAGAACGCGGTAACTGAATTGGTTTTTCAATCAGAGTCCATGAATACTATTTTCACTTCATCGTTAACCCACGAAATTGCCTCTTACGGCTCAATAGATGCTCTATTACAGTTCATATCCAATCGCCATACCGAATTATGCATGGGAGGAGTCTGGATTAACCGTGATGTTATTGGTCCTAGCCATCCACACAAAGAGGTGTACTTATTATTGAATAAAAAAGATGGACTAAATGAAGACTTCGAGCAAAATTTTTCAGGTAATTCAGATTTGAGTAGCTATTTGGGTAATCTATCAACTTTTACACGATTCAAAAGATTTGCAAGAGATTTCCGGTCAAAGGAAAAAGATAATATCGCTTACAGTTTTGAAGTAATAAATAATATTGAGTATGTAAAAATTTCATTATCTGATGCTTGTGAATTCATGCTCACTAAGGACTATACCGATAATTGGGAAAGCGAAATGCACGAACGTTTCTGTTTTTGGTCGTTTGAAGATTGGTTATGGGCATTAAACGAAATCGGATTTGAAGTGATGCCAGGGTCCGGCAGTTATACCAACCCTTGGATTGAAAAAAAACGATTTTTGAACAAAGCTACGTTGTTTGAAAAGGTCAATTCCAGGCTTATTGAATTACCTTCGCCGCCCACGAATGCTTTAATGGTTGCCAGAAAAAAAAGAAACATTTGACTAAGAGCTTATGAAAAATGTACAAGACATAAGGGTTTCAGTAGATGCCGTGGTCTTCGGATACACTTCCGAGGAAGGGCTTTTAGTACTTCTAATTAAACGAGGAATAGCGCCATTCAAAGGGGTTTGGGCGTTGCCTGGTGGTTTGGTTAAGTCAAATGAATCATTGGAAGATGCCATCGAGCGTGAGCTAAAAGAAGAAACAGGGGTTGGTATTAATTATTTGGAACAGCTTTATTCTTTTGGTGATCCTACACGCGATCCTCGCAACAGAGTTATTTCTGTGGCTTACTACGGATTGGTTAAACCCAATGCGTTCAACATTAAGGCGGATACCGATGCTAATGACGTGGCTTGGTTCAACGTAAAAGCACTACCCAAGTTAGCCTTCGATCATTGGGAAATTATTGACACAGCTATTAAAAGGTTAAGAGGAAAAATAGTTTATGAACCAATCGGATTTGAACTGTTAGAGAAAAAATTTCCATTTTCAGAATTAGAGAAATTATACAGTACAGTTATAGATAAGCCCATTGATCGCAGGAACTTTAAAAAGAAGATCGTGCGCTTCGGATTTCTTATTGAAACAAACGAACGCCAGCAATTAAAAGGTGCCGGTAGAAGAGGCAACTTGTACCGATTTGATGAGAAAAAGTACTTTCAACTCAAGCAATCCGGAATCAACATCGAGTTGTAAGCAACCTATTCAAAAGGCTAATTGATTCCACATCCACTAAAGGGCTTCTGCTATTTCAACTTAGGGGGCCTTGTGCTATTTCATCAACTTGATTTTTTTTAACTTACCCCAGCAAAAAGCGCTATATGAAAAAACTAGAAAACTTTACCTGCGGTCACTGGCAAGAACCTACAGGTGAGGGGATTCCTCAATACCATGCCATTTCTGGCGAATTACTTAGTGTCTGTAATGGTGACCAACTGTCTTATGATGAGATTATGCACTATGGTCGTACTGTTGGTAACCCCAACCTGAGAAAACTTACTTTTCAGGAACGCGGCATGATGTTAAAAAAACTGGCTATGTTTCTGCATAAAAGAAGGCGGGATTACTACCCCATCAGCTATCAAACCGGCGCCACCAAAGCAGACAGTTGGGTAGATATTGATGGAGGCATTGGTACCTTGTTTGCTTATGCTAGTTTAAGAAAACAATTTTCTAATACCCCATTTCATGTTGACGGTGAGTTGGCGAACCTTTCTCGTGAGGGATCATTTATCGGTCATCACATTATGGTCCCCAAACGAGGTGTTGCCGTCCATATCAATGCCTTCAACTTCCCCATCTGGGGCATGTTAGAAAAATGTGCGGTAAATTGGTTAGCTGGTATGCCTGCGGTAGTGAAAGCGGCTGAACCCACATCATACCTCACTCAGGCCATGGTAAGGGACATCATTGATTCTAAAATACTACCGGAAGGATCGCTACAATTGATTTGCGGTTCAGGTGTGGGCATTATCGACCCACTTACCTCCCAGGATATTGTCACTTTTACGGGATCTGCCAGCACGGGCCGCTTACTAAAAAGCCTACCGAATATAGTCTCAAAAGCCATCCCGTTTAATATGGAAGCGGACAGTTTAAATGCTGCCATCTTGGGTGAAGATGCCACACCAGGCACTCCTGAGTTTGACTTATTCGTCAAGGAAGTAAGGAAAGAGATTACCACCAAATGTGGACAAAAATGTACGGCAATTCGGCGTATTATTGTCCCAGAAAAGGTAGTAGAAGATTTCCAGATCGCCTTAGGCAAGCAGCTTCAAAGGGTTACTATTGGTAATCCCGAAGATGAAAGTGTACGTATGGGGTCTCTGGTAAGTAAGGAACAAGTCGAAGAAGTGAATAAGCAAGTTGCAATCCTACTAGAGGAAAGTGATTTAGTTATTGGTGATCCCAATCAAGTTCATGAAGCTATTGCCGCCGACTGGGAAAAAGGTGCTTTTTATGCTCCCCTTGTATTTCTAAATACTGACCCCTTGAATAACAAAAAAGCTCATGAAACTGAAGCCTTCGGACCTGTCAGTACCATAATGCCTTATCGAAACTTAGACGAAGCTATAGCGCTCTCCCAAATGGGCAAGGGCTCACTAGTAAGTTCTATTGCCACCTATGATGACAGCATTGCTGCAAAATACACGACAGAAGCGGCTTCCCACCATGGTAGGATCTTAGTCTTGAATCGGGATTGTGCCGCCGAAAGCACCGGGCATGGTTCACCTATGCCTTTACTGTCACATGGAGGACCAGGTCGTGCTGGAGGTGGTGAAGAAATGGGTGGGAAACGTGGAGTCATGCACTATTTGCAGCGCTGCGCCATACAGGGGTCCCCTACCACATTATCGGCAATCACCCAACAATTTCAACCTGGAGGCAAAGTCCAGGAAACACCCCAGCACCCCTTTAGGTATTACTTTGAAGAAATCGAACCAGGGATGTCCGTATTAACCCATAAACGGACCATTACGGATACGGACATTATAAATTTTGCAAACCTTACCTGGGACCATTTCTACGCTCATACAGATGTCACATCGTTGAAAGGTACCATCTTTGAAAAGCGCGCGGCCCATGGTTACCTGCTTTTATCCTTTGGCGCCGGGCTTTTTGTGCATCCGGCCAAAGGACCGGTGGGTGCCAACTACGGTTTGGATGAATGTCGCTTTATCCGACCGGTTTACCATAACGATACCATTCAAATCAGATTGACTTGTAAAGAAAAGATCGATCGGGATACCAATGGCAGAGAATTTCCATCCGGAGTGGTCAAGTGGTATGAAGAGATATTGGACGAGGAAGGCGAGTTGATTGCATTTGCAACTAT
>JAJCYK010000519.1 GCA_029262935.1 Cytophagales bacterium
CTTGATAGATAGCATCCACAGGGACATCAGACTCAATTGTTTTAAATCTGGCCACTTTCTGTAAAGGCTCTTTTGGGAGGTCACGATGATAAACCGGTCCTTTCGGAATTGGCTCAAACCACTTTTGAGCAAGGTGTTTCACTTGGTCCGTAGACACGTTTCCTGCTACTACCATTATGGCGTTGGATGGATGGTAAAATTTGCCAAAGAATGCTTTTACATCATCCATGGTGGCTTGCTCAATGTGTGAAATATCCTTCCCAATGGTAGCCCATTTGTATGGGTGCTTTTGATACGCCATAGGTCTTAGATGTAACCAAGCGTCTCCATAGGGTTGATTCAGGTACCTTTGTTTAAATTCCTCAATCACCACTTTCCGCTGTACTTCCAATACCTGCGGGTCAAAAGATAAAGATAACATTCTATCAGATTCTAGCCAGAAGGCGGTTTCAAGGTTGGTGGCTGGCAACGTCAGGTAGTAGTTGGTAATATCCGGACTTGTAAAAGCATTATTCTCACCACCCACATTTTGCAAAGGTTGGTCATAAGAGTTTATGTGTTGGGATCCACCAAACATTAGGTGTTCAAATAGATGAGCAAAACCCGTCTTGTGCTCCGACTCATCCCGTGATCCAACATTGTAAATAATATTTACTGCTGCCAATGAAGTAGCAGGGTCTTTGTGGACCAACACCCTTAATCCGTTGGATAAGGTGAACTCATCATATTTTATCATGTAGCACAAAATTAAAAAATAAGTAGATTTATTTTACGGATAGGGTCAATACCTTAACTTGCGCTGGTCAATAAAGACCGAATAATTGAATGAAGTTTGATCGAAAAAAGCTTACTGATAAGCAGTTACTAAACTTTTATCGGGCTTTGATAAAGCCTCGCATGATCGAGGAAAAAATGATATTGCTCTTACGCCAGGGTAAAATTACTAAATGGTTTTCAGGAATTGGCCAAGAAGCAACCAGTGTAGGGGCCACCATGGCCATGCAAGAAGAAGAATACATCTTACCTATGCATCGAAACTTAGGTGTTTTTACTTCCAGATCGGTGCCTCTAAATAGACTCTTCGCTCAGTTTCAAGGGAAATTATCCGGTTTCACTAAAGGGAGAGATCGCTCCTTTCATTTTGGTTCAAATGAGCACCATATTGTGGGAATGATCTCACATTTAGGGCCACAACTAGCGGTGGCAGACGGTATCGCTTTGGCCAGTAACTTAGGGCAAAAACAGCAAGCCACTTTAGTGTTTAGTGGAGATGGTGGAACCAGTGAAGGTGACTTTCATGAGGCACTTAACGTGGCTTCGGTATGGCAGCTCCCCGTCATCTTCGTCATTGAAAACAACGGCTATGGGCTCTCCACCCCAAGTAATGAGCAATTCAATTTTAAAAGTTTTGTTGATAAAGGACCCGGCTATGGCATGGAAACTATGCAAGTGGATGGCAACAATATTTTAGAGGTCTTTGCTGCTATTGATCAGGCAGCTAAAAAAGTAAGAAAAAACCCTGCACCAATTTTAGTAGAGGCTCTTACTTTCCGTATGCGGGGACATGAAGAAGCGAGTGGCACTAAGTATGTACCTAAAAAATTGATGGAGGAATGGTCCAAGAAAGACCCTATTAGTAATTACGAAGCATTCTTAATTTCTATTGGTGTTCTGGATGAGAATCAAAAGTTGCAGATCAGGACCCAAATTCAGAAGGAAATAAACGATGCATTAGAGGAAGCCTATGCCGAAGACATACCTCAGTCAAATACTCAAAAGGAACTAGTAGACATGTACGCTCCCAGCCAGCCGGTATCGGAGGGTGCCATTTCAAGCGGCACACCCATGCGATTTGTTGATGCTATCAGCGCGTCTTTAAAAGCGGGCATGGAGCGGCATCCCAATTTGATCCTTATGGGTCAGGACATCGCTGATTATGGGGGGGTCTTTAAGATTACAGAAGGTTTTGTCAGTCTTTTTGGTAAAGATCGTGTGCGCAACACGCCGCTTTGCGAATCTGCTATCATAGGAATAGGTTTAGGTCTTTCCATCAAAGGATTTAAGTCGGTGATTGAAATGCAGTTCGCGGATTTTGTTACTTGCGGATTCAATCAAATTATCAACAATCTGGCCAAGTCTCATTATCGATGGTCTCAGTCGGCAGACGTAGTGATCCGCATGCCTACGGGAGCAGGTGTGGGGGCAGGCCCTTTTCATTCCCAGTCGAATGAAGCTTGGTTTTTCCATACTCCAGGGTTGAAAGTGGTTTATCCATCAAATCCTGCGGACGCCTATGGGCTATTACTTAGTGCCATTGAAGACCCCAATCCAGTGTTATTTTTTGAACACAAAGGTCTTTATCGTTCTTTATCTGGTGATGTGCCCGCTGGCTATCATCCATTGCCCATAGGAAAAGCAAGGATCATTGAGCAGGGATCGGACCTCACTGTTGTTACCTACGGAATGGGAGTGCATTGGGCACAAAAAGCCCTAGCTGATCTGCCTTATTCAATTGAACTTGTGGACCTCTGCAGTTTACTTCCCTGGGATAAAAATGCGGTGGCACAATCCGTACAGAAGACTGGAAAAGTAATCATACTTCATGAAGATTGTGAAACCGGGGGCATTGGGGGCGAGATTTCCGCTTGGATTTCAGAAAATTGTTTTGAAGCCTTGGATGGACCGGTAATGCGAGCCGGATCTTTAGATACAGCGGTGCCTTTTTCCAAGAACTTGGAGGATGATTTTCTACCAACATCTCGCTTTATTGAAAAATTACATCAATTAGCTGATTACTAATTCAGATAAGGAACTTAAGCAGCGTATTGTTCGTCATATTATTGCCGATGTAATAATTAGGTAGTAGTTACCATAATATTGATAATTATTCGTTATTAATTTGTTAAGTTCGAGGGGTTATCGGATCATTTTGACAGGTGTCTTTTCCAAATATCGTTGGTCATCTGCTCTCCAGCAGGGCCTTTTAAAAATCAGGTATTGGTTACCGATGGTAGCCCTATGCTTAATTTTTACTTTTATAACAGTTGTGGATGTGCAATCTCAGGACAAAATGCACGACAAGAAGCTGGAAAAGACTAAGGTTAAAAAAAGAAAAAAGAAAAAAGATAAAAAAGCCGCTCAATACCAAGGGAAAATTGAGCCCACTGCCACTCCTACCATCAAAGGAAACCCCACCAAGAAAAAGAAAACGTCAGGTAGCAAATATCAAGAGCGTATCGGCGTAGGCAAAGTTCCTAAAGGTACAGATGGGACTCGATTTGGAGGCAAAGATAAACCAAAGTCTGTATCCAAGTCCAAAGGAACAAACTATGGCGGCAAGAAAGTATCTCCCGAAACAAAACTAAAGGGCAACCCTACCAAACTAGACAAGACCAGTGGCAAGAACTATCAAGACCGAATCGGAGGCAGCAAAATACCCAGAGGTACGGAAGGCACTAACTACGGAGGAAAGGATCGGGCAAAGACCATTAAATCTAATAAAGGGACTAATTATAGAGGGGAAAAAGTAGAATTAGAACGTGGTGTTAAAGGTAATCCCACCAAGCAAATTGGAGGGAAAAAATATCAGGAACGTGTAGGGAACCAAGGCCCGCCACGAGGAACTGACGGTACAAGTTTTTCTGGTACTCGTAGGCCAAAGAAAATACCCGGTGGTACTCAAGGAACCACTTACAGTGGCCAGAGTACCGCAGGAAGTACATCCAATGCAGGGGGTCGCACCACCATTTATGGGGAAAGAGGTAGGAATAACACGGGAGGAAGTGCACCTAAAATTAAGCA
>JAJCYK010000520.1 GCA_029262935.1 Cytophagales bacterium
TTATTTCTGAAAAAAATCAGATTATTCAGGAGTTAAAGCAACACAAAATTCAAACTGTAAAATCCAGACCGGAAGAACTCTCCCTCAACACCGTCAATAAGTATCTGGAGTTAAAAGCCCGTGGGTTGATTTAGACTTTACTCTTTTATGACAATGGTTTTGCCAATTTTGTCTCCAAGTCGCTTTCGTTCATCTCCAAAAAAAATGAATATGCCATCAACGAAGCTTAATAAAGGTATTGCTGCAGGTATGTTCCTCACTAAGGCTGTAGCGTAGTCATTTGTCAAAGGTGCTCCAGAGTCCTCTTTGACTGCTCGTGTTTTCATTACTTTTTTTCCAATACTTTGACCATCTAAGAAGGGTAAAGCGTCTCTGATTAAAAGGTATAGCGCTCCTGTAAGATAGCCTATGCTTCTACCTAAGAACACATCTATGACATAATACAGGGCCCCAAAGACTAACCAATCAACTACTGCTCCTAAGAATCGATCTGCAAGACTGGCTAAATTGGCATTTGGAGTTTGTGGGTTTGTTGAATTTTCCATTTAGAAAATACTTGATGTTCAGGAATATAGAAATAATTCCCTAATTCTCAAATGGGTCAAATCAACTTTGCATGGGTACTGATCCAGCGCTCGGGAACCTCACCACTATTTGCAGCTTGGTAATCCACGTAACTACAGGGAACAATACAGTTACGCGCGTATTTTTCTTTTCCTAAAGGATAATTTACCTCCATCCACCATTTTTCACTGAGTTTGCTCTTGTAAAAGACTATCGTATGTGGATCGTTTTCAATAGAAACCACGTAGCGGGTGTAGTCGTTGCTTTTGAAATCTTGTTCGCTTTTTCGGTTGTAGAAACCTTCGATAAAGTACCAGATCATAGTAGCCACTACCCGGGCGGTGGTTTGATGTTCGTCATCATAATCTGGATTGTATTCATAAAAGCCTGCACTACTTAATTTTTCGTTCAAACCAGCATACCAACATACCTGACAGGCTTCTTCACCCGAAAGCCCAAAAGGTTGCGCATTGGCATTACCACAAGCGTCACTGGCCTTGATAGCGGTAATGTCAAAAGTCATCATATCTGCATTGCGGATGACCGGCTCCATTTCGTGGATGTTTTCTTTTAACAAGCCCAGCCGGTAGACATCAAAGTATAGCTTTTCAAGTAAACTTATGGATACGTGATCGATCAAATAGCTCTGGTGTCCTAATTGATTGTAATTAAAAAGGTAATTGGGCTCGTGTAGTAGCATTTTGTGAATGTGCTGGCGACTAGCACCCAGTCGATCGGACTCCTCCAAATCCAAAAAGGCATCTACATTCAAAATACTTACTAGTTTGTCCAGGTCTTCGTAGGCCATGAATTGCCCGTAATCCAAGTCATGGGTGCCTCCCACCAATAAAGGCATTACATTATTCTGTAGCAGAATACTGCATACTTCCTTTATTCGTAATTGTGTTTCTTCCAGGTTAATGCCATTTCGTAAATTTCCTAAGTCAACAATTCGGTAGGAGTAGGTCCCAGCTTTGAGCCGGTACAATTTACTACGAATTTCATCTGCAGCGGAGGCGGCCCCTTGATTGTTCACAGTACCGCGTTCTTCTTCTAACCCAATTATGGCCATATCCGCCTGTTTGTAATCCGGCATTTCATGGGTATTTACCCGAATGGCATGAAAAAATGCATGGATATCATCAATTGACTGGACGATGGTATCATCAATAGCAGAAAAAAATATCTTTAAATCCATATGCTTATAAAAAAGGAGAAAATTTCTTTTCTCCTTAATATTTCTTTAGCCTCCAAAGTCGTCGAAACGAATGTTTTCTTTAGGAATCCCTAAGTCATCCAACATCTTTAAAACGGCAGCATTCATGAGCGGAGGCCCACAAAGATAATATTCAACTTCTTCTGGTTCAGCATGTGATCCTAAGTAATTATCGAACAATGCCTGGTGAATAAAGCCTAGGTAACCATCCCCTTCCGGATCGTTTAAGGAGTTCTTTACGGACCAATTGTCGTCTGGTAAAGGCTCCGAAAGCGCAATGTGAAATTTAAAGTTTGGAAAATCTTTTTCAATATTGCGAAAGTGATTAGTATAAAACAACTCTTTTCTGGACCGGCCACCATACCAAAAAGAGACCTTCCTGTCTGATTTTTCAGTATGAAAGAGGTGAAAAATATGAGATCGCAAAGGAGCCATTCCTGCCCCCCCACCAATATAGATCATTTCACGCTTGGTAGATTCGTTAATAAAGAACTCTCCATAAGGACCTGATATGGTTACTTTATCTCCAAGTTCCCTAGAAAATACATAAGAACTGCAAACTCCGGGATTAACGGACATAAATTTTCCAGCAGCACGATCCCAAGGAGGAGTGGCAATCCGAATGTTCAACATGATAATGTCACCTTCGGCGGGATGATTAGCCATAGAGTAAGCACGGAAGATGGGTTCATCGTTTTTCATGTTCAAATCCCACATATTGAATTTGTCCCAATCCGTTTTAAAAACGTCATCCGGATGACCCAATTCAGGCTTGGGTAAAATCTCTATGTTTTTAAAAGTGATATCACATTCAGGAACATCGATTTGTATGTATCCACCGGACTTGAAATCTAAGGTTTCACCAGGTGGGAGTCTAACGACAAATTCTTTAATGAAGGTGGAGACATTATAATTTGATACCACCTCGCATTCCCATTTTTTAATTCCAAAGATTTCTTCGGGGATGCGTATGGTCATATCTTGTTTGACCTTCACCTGACAGGCCAGCCGAACCTTCTCCTTTTGTTCGTTTCGACTGAGATGTCCTACTTCTGTAGGCAACACTTCCCCTCCGCCCTCTTCAATCACACATTTACACATAGCACAGGTACCACCACCACCACATGCAGAAGGCAAAAAGAGCTTTTGACTAGATAATGTTGATAACAATGTAGAGCCGGCAGCGGTGATTATGGGGTTTCCGTCATCACCATTAACTATGATGCTTACATCACCTGATTGCACCAATTTGCTTTGGGCAATAAGTAAAATCATTACTAAAAGCAGGATTATGATGGTAAAAGCCACTATTGCGGTGAAGATAGTAGTCATGTTCTTTTTATTAAAAAGTATTTTTCTTGGCAGAATTAACCGCTACAAATATATTATATAATCGCTGAAATAGGCAATCTGGCGGTAAGATTTTGTAAGGTTATTGCAGCATCTGCAAAAGACTGGTTAGTTTAGCTTTGAGCTCTCTTCTATCCACAATAAAGTCCAGAAACCCATGGTCTAAAACAAATTCTGAACTTTGGAATCCTTTCGGTAAGCTTTTGCCGATGGTTTCTCTAATTATCCGGGGGCCGGCGAAACCAATTAAAGCTTCGGGTTCGGCAATATTAAAATCACCCAACATGGCAAATGAGGCGGTAACACCACCGGTAGTGGGGTCCGTTAATAGACTGATGTATGGCAATTTTGCGGCGCTCAGTAAGGTTAATTTGGCAGAAGTTTTGGCCATTTGCATAAGCGAGAAACCAGCTTCCATCATGCGCGCACCACCTGATTTTGAAATCATTAAAAAGGGTCGCTTTTCCTTAATACAAAAATCAATAGCTCGAGCAATTTTTTCACCCACTACTGAACCCATAGAACCTCCAATAAATTCGAAATCCATACAGCATACCACTATTGGAATATCATTCATCAATCCACTGGCGCTGCGGACAGCATCTTTCAGGTGCGTCTTTTCTTGACTGGCAGCGATACGTTGGGGGTAAGCTTTATTGTCGACAAACTCTAGAGGATCGCCAGATGATAAATTCGAATCAAGTTCAGTAAACTCCTCATTATCAAAAATAATATCAAAATACTCCCGTGAACCAATGCGGAAGTGGTATCCATCTGCTGGACTTACAAAACTGTTGTTTTTAAGTTCCCTAATATGAATGGGGTTCCCCTGAGGGGTTTTATACCAAAGTCCATCAGGAGCTTCTTTCTTAGCTTCCGTGGGTGTTTGTATTCCTTTGTCCTTTCTTTTAAACCAAGCCATCTTCTCTTATCCGTCAATTAATGGGTTGAAGCTCGAAAACGAGCCTGTTTTATTGTTGAGCCAAATTTAAAGAATTTTTTCTTCAAAACGTCCTTTAAAGCGATTAGGTACAACGTTATCCTCGAATAGTTACAAGAGCATGTAAGGTTTTTTTGCACAAAGGCAGTTACAATTTAAAAGCTAGAAGTATTAACTAGTACACACCACTTTTTAAACGCGTATGAAGAGCTCTATCAGCATTATTGCTAACCTACCTCGAGTTGCCGTTATATTGTTATTTTTTGGCCTGTTTTCGTGTTCGGATACCACCTATGTACACCAAAATGGCACGTATTACAACGACTATAAAGCTGTAAACCACTATCGGGTGCAAAGTGCTACCCGTGGAAAGAAAGTAAAGTCACAAAGTAAATCGCCTAATTGGAAGCAGTACAACGCTCATTCCAGGAACAAGCGTTAATTGGCAGCATTATAATTCCTCGTAATCCACATATTCACCTCCATCAAAGTCTTTTTTGGAGCCTTTTTTAGGTACGTAATCAATATTTAGATCACTATCGGGCACTTTTCGGGACTTTTGATGCGCATGTGGTGGGGCCTGACGTTGAGTAGATGACATAAACAGTCCTTTCATAAAAAAGCCTCCTATCTTATAAATTACATAAGAGACAATGAAAAATATGGTAAGGATTTTGATCATGTAAAAGAGAAACGCTTTACTACTATAACTTATTTACTAAGGTACAGGTTTCGTTCGGAATAAATTTTCATAAAATACTCGTCCATCAAATCATCGATAAAATAAATAGATTCTCCGGTTGATTTCATCTCCGGTCCCAGCTCTTTGTTCACATTTGGAAACTTGTCAAAGGAGAACACCGGGACCTTAATTGCATACCCCTTCTTAAAAGGATTAAAGTTAAAATCCTTTACCTTGTTTTCCCCCAACATCACCTTGGTAGCGTAGTTAACATAGGGTTCCTTATATGCTTTGCAGATAAAGGGAACGGTACGACTGGCTCTGGGATTGGCTTCAATGATGTATACCTTGTCGTGTTGGATGGCAAATTGGATGTTAATCAGCCCCACTGTATTTAGCGCTAAAGCTATTTTTTTGGTATGAGCCTCAATTTGACGTATGATTAAGTCTCCTAAATTGTAAGGAGGCAGTACAGCATATGAATCTCCAGAATGAATACCTGCCGGTTCAATGTGCTGCATGATACCTATGATATAAACATCTTCTCCATCACAAATGGCGTCGGCCTCTGCTTCAATGGCACCATCTAAGAAATGATCCAAGAGCACCTTGTTTCCCGGGATATCTTTAAGTATGTCCAAAACATGGTTTTCCAGCTCTTGTTCATTTATAACAATCTTCATACTTTGTCCACCTAGTACGTAGGAAGGGCGGACCAACAAAGGAAATCCAATCTCTTTAGAGAGTTCAACAGCAGCAGCGGCATCTTCAATTACACCG
>JAJCYK010000521.1 GCA_029262935.1 Cytophagales bacterium
CTCACCTTCTTCATTAAATGTCTCCGTGAGTCCATCTGTGTAGGAAAAAAAAGTGAAACTAGTCTGGTAAGTCACATTACCCACATTCAGAAACGGCAATGGTTTAAATGCTCCCAATATGGTAGTGCCTAACTCTAATAACTGCGCCGGTTGGTCCCCACACAGCAGTACCGGTGGGTTGTGCCCGGCATTTACATATTTTATCTCCTTTTTTTTCTTATTCACCAACGCTACAAAAAAAGTAATGAAGTTTTCTCCGCGAGCGGTACGTACCGTCTGATAATTCAACTCATGGATAATCTCCTGCATATCAGTAGTATGCCGGATCATTGTCCGTAGTGCAGCTTGGAAATTGGACATTAGGATAGCCGCGGGTACACCCTTTCCGGAAACATCTGCAATACATAGCAAAAATCGATCTTCATCAATCTCAATATAGTCGTAGTAGTCTCCTCCTACATCTTGATGGGGCAAGTATAATGCGGTCACCTTAAGGTTGTCGCTTTGGGGAAGGTTGGTGGGAAACAGCAATTGTTGTACGCCCTGAGCGATTTCTAGTTCCTTTCTTAGGGCTTCTTGTTCCAGTTGCTTTCTCGCCAATCTTTTATTTTCAATAGCCACCAAAATGATGTTACTGATAGTTTGAATAAAACTAGTATCTGGTTTTACCTGTTCTTCTTGATTTGGGTCTACCAATCCACCTACGAAAACAAAAGCTAATACATTCCCTTTATGGGTAACTGGCACTACCATATCGAACTCTCGAAAGCCAGGGGTAGTATTATCTGATTGTATAAATTGGATGTCTGCAAAATCCAAAAAACTATCGTCCAGGGTGATGGAGATAAAGTCCAGATTTGTACCATAATTTACTTTGCAGACCCAATCCTCGTCTTTAACGTATAGTGCCAATTTCTTGATTTGCAAATTAGCTCTTAAGGTAAAGCCATAAATTTTATACAAAGATATTTCTGGCAGGTTATTGTTAATAGCCTGAGTTATCTCAAGCAAAGCATTTAGCTCAAGTTCTTTTAGATCAAACTGATTTTTTAATGAATCCAGTTTCATAACCACCTTAATGGGGCCTGGCGCCCACGCTAAAAATGAAGGCTACTTAAGAAGAATAATGATCCTACCAGATCAGCATACCTGTTTAACTCTTCTATACCTACCTACTATTGTGTGCAAATAAGCCTTCTTTGCTAGCAAGATAATGATAAATCCCGTAATTACGCTCAAAATCCACCGCATCATGAGGCAATTCATCAGAGATGTTTTCAAAGCACTTGACATAGTTTCTTTGCACCAATGAAGCTAATACTTTCTTTAAATCCGTTTCTGAAAATCCCAAAGATTTTTGTAGATCGGGAAAAGATATAACAAAGTACAATTCATCCATTACGTCAAATTCTGCGTCGGTCATTTAAAGCTCCTTTCCTTCCAGGTATAACCACCAATATTTGCAAATATTCCAAAAAAAACGGCGTACCAGGAATATAATAATTGCCCCACTAAAAACCAGGGAACCTGCAAGTTTTTGGCTTGTACTTTCATTACCGATTGCAGGAATAAGCCCTCCGCGATCAATTTAATGGACCCTTGCACCAGTAAAACAGACCAAGGGTAACTTCCGGACAGGGCCAATAAAAAAGCCAACAACCACAACAAGTGGAAGGCAAAGACAAATAGTGCCAAAGCCTTGGTAGTAGTAGACCGGTGAAATTTCCACTTACCACTCCAGCGTTTTCGCTGATTCATAAAATCAACCCAACGTGCCGGAGGCAAAGTTCTCACCACAACTCTCGGGTCTTTTGCGAAATGCACTTTACCAGGAAATTTTTGGGCGATCTTGTACAACAGAAATTCATCATCTCCTGAAATCACTTGTTCGTAGCCTTGATAGCCGTCGACTTCAACAAACGCCTTTTTGCTAAAGGCTAAATTAGCACCATTGCACATATTTGGATAGCCCCACTTTAAAAAACTAGCGCCAATACCAATTAATGCCGCAAACTCTTGATCTATTAAGGCGGACCCAAATAATCTATTTGGTAAAAAAGCCACCGGCCCACTTACCAAGCAACTTCCCTGCTCTTGAAACTTACCTAATAAGGAGCGTAGCCATTGGGGATCATAAGTGCAATCCGCATCAGTAGTGATGATAATGGGATGTTCTGCTTGCCCAATCCCTATGGTCAACGCCCTCTTTTTAAAAGAACCTTGGAAATGAGGCAGATTTGGAAGTTCAATTATTTTTATATCTATCTCAGCTAAGGCAGTCAAGTTTTTAGCAACTTCTACACTCCTATCCTCCGAGGAGTCGTCTACTAAGATCAACTGAATTTTTTCTTTAGGATAATCCTGATCTAGGAGCGATTCCCATAGCATGGGAAGGTTCTCAGCCTCGTTACGCATGGCAATTACGATGCTTACCGCAGGTAGCTGCGATAGCTGGGTTTCCTTGGACGGTACAGTTAGTCCATTCCAGGTAATCCAACAGGCAAGTATTAGTAAAATGTACAGGCCAAATACTAAGGAAAAAATGATTTCCATTTAATTTTTAATGATTTTCATTTGGATTATGAACAACGAGCCAATTAAGGTAGGGATCAAAATGTTCAAAAGCCATATGCTAAGGCTAGCGGTAATAATAGGGGCCGGAGAAACTCCAAAAAGTCCGAAAAAATAAAGAGCCGAAAATTCTCGTACACCTAGGTCACTCAAAAAGTTGAAGGCTGGTATCACAGATTTGGCCAAGAACACCCAAGTAACTCCTGCCCATAATGTATGTGCAGGTAGCGGTACGTCCAACCAGTATAGTAGCATAAAGAATTGCAAAGAGAAGGTGGCATATCTCAACATAGACCAAGCGAATATCTCAGCAGTCTCTTGCCAGGAATAATATTGGAGCACTTTCACAAATTTTGCTGCAGCAGGCCACAAATTAGAGCACAAGGACACGAAATGACCACGAGCCAATAAGAATGAGGCTACCAGACCTGCTAGTGAAATAACCGTACCCCAAAAGCACCATACAGCTACACCTGATGTATCCACCTGGTACCAATACCACAACCCTATTAAACCGAACAACAAAGTGGCCATAAACTGAGCCGCACGGCCCAGTAGAATAGCTCCTAAAGACTCCAGCCTATTCATAGTATCTAATTGTCCAATT
>JAJCYK010000522.1 GCA_029262935.1 Cytophagales bacterium
TTTGATAATTTGCATGATAAGTTCAAAATGGAACGAGCTAATGATCAATTGGTAATAACCCGCGGTACTGTCGGTGATAGCTGTTATGTATTGGTCAACGGGTCTGCAGAATTTGATGAAGAGCTGGACAAATCTTATAATCTTGCCTGTGAACGCAGCTTTATGTATCGGAACTATTACTTATACATGCAAGGGCTACCCATGAAACTAAATGACCCGGGCACAGTAATACATCCGGAAGTCAGCCTAGAGCAGTTTATGGGCAGCACTTACTTCAAGTTAAAAATTACTTATTTAGAGGATGTTGGTTCCGACGTTTGGTATTTTTTCATCAACCCTGACACTTATGCGGTTGCGGCATATCAATTTTATCACGACGAAACCAAGGGAGACGGAGAATATATAACCTTGGAAGGGGAAGTAGTCGTGGGTGCCATGAAATGGCCTAAAACCCGCAAATGGTATACCAATAAGGAAGATACGTATTTAGGGAAAGATGTCATCGTGGAAACCAAAGCAAATTAAGCCCCAGCAGCCCCGAAATGTGTTAAATGGATTCCCTCTGCGCGATCTTAAACTTTAATCCCGCATGTTCTTGCAACCTGTTTCGCAAGACCTTGTCCATGGCAATCGCTGGAGTAAGTACGCCATAAGTAAGTGGTAGCTGGTCCCGATCCAAGGCCAGACATACCGCACTTTCGCCTAACATTTTTGAAGTAGAACCATACCCAGGATCACGATCACCCGTTACTATAGCACCGACACTTTGCCCGTCAGCCAGTTCTCCCGTTAAGGCCATTTTAAAAAAGCCGCTTTCCCTTTGAGTCTTTGAAGGGCCCTCTCCGGGGTCAGGTAAAAAATAGTCGGCTATTCTTAGCAAAATGCTTTTATGCTTTTGCGTCATCTTTTCAATTACTTTAGCCATCAAAGTGGCTTTCAATTTGCCTGAAAAACCCCGCCCTGTCAAGGTGGCCTCCTCATAAGTAAAGTTGTTCCCGTATGGAAAACCGGCCAAAGCATGACTTCTACGAACGATGCGGGTATTAATGCCTGCCATGGCAAAGGGACCTGTCCAGGAGTGGAAATCCTTATCAAAAGCGATTCCTTTTAGATCCTTTTGATCCTTTACTTGCTGCATTTGGAGCGGGTTCAAACTGTACGGATTATCCATTAAGGCAGCTACTTGATGATCCGCATGGGCCTCGTGCAACACATTTTTTAGACTGGCGTAAGTTCCGCCACTTAAACCACCTTTAACAGCTTTTACTCTTAGGCGAATTTGTTGGCAATAGTTACCATACGTTTTGTAGGCGTACTCCTGCAAAAATTTCACACCCAGATCTGAAGGAATAGAATCAAACCCGCAACAATGCACTATTTTTACTCCTTTCGATGCCGCTGTTTGATGGTGCTGGTCAATCATTCTTCTAATCCAAGGTACTTCTCCAGTGAGGTCACAATAGTCTACTCCCTGCTCAACACAAGTTTGCACTAACAAAGATCCGTGTAGAGCATAAGGACCCACAGTAGTGCACACGACACAAGTCTGCTCCACCATTGCGATCAAGGATGCAGGGTTGTGACTATCTGCGATAATTATTGGAATACCGGATTCGCCTAACTCTTGTCGTGTCGATTTAAGTTTGTCCTCACTACGAGCGGCTATGGCCCACCTAAGACTCTTACCTATGCCGTACTGTTTGAGTAAATATTCAGCCACCAAACGTCCTGTAAAACCGGTGGCACCCCAAAGAATTAAATCGTATGGTTTATCGTTCATCGTAGCATTTTTATTTGGATTCTGAAGTCCAATTTGTAAAGGCTGGCTGGTAATTTATGTGAAATTTAATGCCCCCTTTACCCTGTTATTTAAGCGCATTCCACAAAATCTCCACTGGATGTAAAGCATCACGACCGGTACCATCTTTGATTTGATGTCTACAACTAGTACCTGGAGCGGCTACCAGTTCGTCTTGGTCCATTTTTCTAATGGCAGGAAATAAAACCAACTCACCTATCTGCATGGAAAGATCGTAGTGCTCTTTTTCGTATCCAAAGGAACCTGCCATCCCACAGCATCCCGAGGCAATAAGTTGTACGGTATAGTTTTTAGGTAAGCCAAGGATCTTTTTAGTGGGGACCAAAGATGATATGGCTTTTTGATGACAATGTCCATGCAGGCGTATCAACTTGGTTTCATCTGTGAACAGCTCTTTTGAAATGTAGCCTGCTTCCATCTCTGTAGCTAGAAACTCTTCGATTGTGAACGCGTTTTCAGCCAACTCTTGAGCACGCTCAAGTAGGTGTTCTGGCATCAAGGACAAGTACTCGTCCCTAAATGAAAGGATAGCCGAAGGCTCAATGCCCACTAAAGGAACCTCTTTATAGACTAGGTCACTGAGCTTTTCAACGTTTTGAATGGCTACCTTCTTTGCTTGATTTAATAGTCCTTTTGAAATAAAAGTGCGACCGCTTTCAGCGTGTTGAGGCATTGTAACTTGATAGCCAAGTTTTTCTAAAAGCTTAATGGTTGTTATGCCAATACCTGTATCATTGAAATTGGTAAACTCATCGCAAAACAAAACTACCTGACGTTTACGGGGCGATGTTTCGTGGTTTTCAAACCAACGCCTTAAAGTCGTTTTATGAAGCTTTGGCAACGTTCTTTCACTGGCAAATCCAGCGAATTTCTTAAACAATGCTCCTGTTATTGGGTTGC
>JAJCYK010000523.1 GCA_029262935.1 Cytophagales bacterium
TGGCACATGCGGATGAAAACCGGATTCAACAAATCTTGCATAATTTGATCGGAAACGCCATAAAATTTACGGAGCAGGGCAGTATTATGGTATCGAGTAAAGAAGACCAAGGCATGTTGGTTATTGCCATTAAAGACTCGGGTATTGGCATCCCCAAAGAACAACAAAGTGTTATATTCAATTTATTCGAGCAACTGGAAGACAGCCTCACCCGTGAGTATGGGGGAACAGGTTTGGGCCTTACCGTCACAGAACAACTAGTAAAATTACATGGAGGGACCATAGCAGTGATTTCGGAACCTGGTGTAGGCTCTACCTTTGAGTTCACTTTGCCCATTAGTACAGTCGCTCACTCGGAACTAACAGAAGTTACTTCCTATGATACCATTATCCCACTTTTAGAGGATAGCGATGATAGTTTTGAAGTTGAGGAGATCGCAACATCGTCCAAGGATCGCAATTTAATCGAAATTCTAGTGGTTGACGACGAACCGGTTAACCTAAAAGTATTAGAGAACCATTTGACCTTAGCAGGTTACGGAGTTACTCAAGCCCATGATGGTCTGGAAGCCATACAGATATTGGAAAAGGGCAGAAAATATGACTTAGTAGTGTTGGATATCATGATGCCAAAAATGTCAGGGTTTGAAGTATGTCATGAGTTGCGTAAAACCTACCTACCTAGCCAGTTGCCAGTGATCATGTTAACGGCTAAAAATAGAATCAGTGATTTAGTAGAGGGGTTCAAAGCGGGGGCAAACGATTATCTCACGAAACCTTTTTCCAAAGATGAACTGCTCAGCCGCATAAAAACCCATCTCAACCTGCATCGCATTAATAAGGCAACTGCCCGTTTTGTGCCACAGGAATTTCTAAAAGCCTTGGGACGAGATTCAATTACAGAGGTGTCGCTGGGAGACCACATTAAGAAAAACATGACGGTATTCTTCTCTGATATTAGGGACTATACCTCATTAGCAGAGCACATGACCCCTGAGGAAAACTTCCTGTTTATCAACTCCTATGTTGGCCGCATGGGCCCGATTATTAAACAGAATCAAGGATTTGTAAATCAATACTATGGCGATGGTATTATGGCCATCTTCCCGGCGTCCTTTGAGGAAGCTCTGAAAGCCTCCATAGCCATGTTATTAAAAGTCCAAGACTACAACGAAAGCAGGAGCGCTAAAAACCGGGCGCCTATTCGGGTAGGCATGGGTGTCCACCTGGGACCGCTGGTTATGGGTATTATTGGAGATGTGGATAGGAATGAGCCTTCGTTAATAGCCGATACCGTTAATGCCGCTTCCCGGATGGAAGGTCTTACCAAACATTATGGGGCCAATTTGGTATTAAGTGAAGACTGTTATAAGGCGCTAAAAATTAAAGATGACTTTCACTTCAGATACTTAGGACAAGTACAGGTAAAAGGCAAAGATCAAGCTATGGGAGCTTACGAGTGTTTTGATGGGGACCTGCCCGAGATACGTGCGGGGAAAATCAATACCATGAGCGACTATCAGCATGGACTGCAAGTCTTTTACAAGAAAGAGTTTTCGGAAGCCACCGCCATCTTCGGTAAGATTTTGAAAGTGAATCCTCATGACAAAGTAGCTGAGCACTTTCGAGACCTGGCGGCTAAGTATACCTATGAAGGGGTCGATGAGAACTGGCAAGGCGTGGACCGGTTGGACTCTAAGTAATAGGGTTTTAATTAAACTTCAAAAACATCACTCTTCTTGATTCATGCGTAGTACCTTCCCTTGGCGCACGTCTGTAAAACCGTCGGGTGTCAGGGTTATCTCCCCATTAACGAGGACATAATGAATTCCAGTAGGGTAGTGATGGGGATCGATAAAGGTCGATTCATCTTTAATAGTTTGGCGGTCGAAGATAACCACATCCGCATAACTTCCTTCTTTCAGAATCCCCCTCTTGGTTAAACCTAAGCGCTGGGCAGGCTGCCCGGTCATTTTATAAATGCCCGTTTTCAAATCCAAAAAGGAGGAATCCCTAACATATTGACCCAAGACACGGGGAAAGGTGCCATACCAACGGGGGTGGGGGTGACCTGAGCCGGGGGCTACCAACCGGCCGTCCGAAGCTATCATGGTCATAGGGTGTTGCATGATGCGTTTTACATCTTCCGTGTCCATGGCAAAATAAATGCAGTTGGCGCCTCCATTTAATTGTGCTTCCATTACCAGTTCTGCTCCGTTTTCTAAGGTGGGCTCCAAGTTTTTAGAAACACACCAGTCATATAGGGTTTTGCCTTCCAAGCTTTGGTCCCAAGTTACTTTAGCAAACTGTACCCGACGTAGATCAGATCCTCCCCGGTCGTTTAATAGGTTATGGATAATCCCGGCTTTAATACTATCCCTCAATACAGGTTCTTGCAAGCGCGCTGCAAAAGCTTCTTGCCCTCCGGCCCGACACCAGGCAGGAATTAATACCCCAATACCTGTATGACTGGCGGGGTAGGGATATTGATCCATCATAACATCAATGCCCACATTCCTGGCAGAGTCTACCATGCCCAGGGTCACCTCACTTTTACCCCACATGGGTTTCCCCATTACTTTATGGTGAGTAAGTACTATGGGAATGTTGGCTTTTCTGCCAATCTCCAAAGCTTCATACACTGCTTCAAATAGACCTAGCCCTTCTTCCCGTAAATGAGAAGTATAAATGCCTCCATGCTCCGAAGCCGTGGCAGATAATGCCACCAACTCGTCTGTTTTGGAAAAGGTTCCTGGCAAGTACTTCAGGCCCGTGGATATGCCGTAACCACCTGCTTGCATGCCTTGCTTCACCAGATCTTTCATTGTTGCTAGTTCGTTGGCTGTTGGTGCCCGATCCTCCAGACCCATCACATACTTGCGAATGCTGTTGTGCCCTACCAGATACGCGACATTGATCCCCGTACCCATAATTTCCAGTGTATCCAAATGTTTTCCAATAGGCCAAGGCCCACCACCATCCGGCCCACCCAAGGCGGTAGTAACTCCTTGGCGGAGCATACTTTCACATTCCGGTAAATTGTAAATGGGGTCCAAATGGGCATGTAAATCAATGAACCCCGGAGACACTTCCAGTCCTTGGGCATCAATTACCACAGCAGTTTTATTGGGCTTTATATTACCCATGGTAACGATGCTGTCGCTTACAATACCGATGTCCATGACTACAGGATCTTGTCCATCTCCCCGGTGTACATTACCATTAAGGATCACCAAATCGTATTGGGGCTGGGAACTACAGGCCCAAATGAATACCATAAGTAGCAGCGGTACGTGTTTCATATCTAAAGGGTTAATTTAATCGTGACCAAACTTATTCTTCAATCGTCGCTCTGTCAAGGCAATTAAAGCAAGAATTAACAACAGGCCAATAGCAACGGGGATCCAAAATGACCAGGACATCAATTGACAACCTAAACCAATGCCTATGGTAAGTGCTCCAAAAGCTGTCATCAATTGCGAGGAGTATCTGTTGGCATACTGCCAGGCTTCATCACTACGCATAGACCTTTTGGTGCGATACCCGTAGATGTAATTGATCTTTTTCGGCGGGAAAAGCAGACCAATGCCTCCTACTAAGACCAATATGACCCCTAACATTAATTGAAAAAGCATCCTATAAGTTGTTGATGACATATAATTTAACAAAATTCTCATAACCAAAAAAAAGCATGTGACCACAGGCACATGCTTTTGCTATAATGATTCATTCGTTAAGCTTCAACCTCAGAGGTCAGCCATTGATACAATACGGGTACGACAAATAATGTTAAGAATGTAGAACTTACCATGCCACCAATTATGGTCCAACCCAAAGGGGACCAAAG
>JAJCYK010000524.1 GCA_029262935.1 Cytophagales bacterium
TACGCGTAAACCGCGTAGGGATTCTACTACATCCATTCGATCCATTGCAGACTGCGAGCCATTTTTAAGCATGACTTTAGCTCCTTGTAAGGTATATCCTTTTTCCTTAACTAGATGGTAGATGAGTTTTACATTGGAGATGTCGTCCTTGGTGAATTGACGATTACCTTTGCGGTTCTTTTTGGGTCTTATAATATCAAATTCACTTTCCCAAAATCGGATTAAAGAAGTTGCCACGTCGAACATGGTTGCTACCTCCCCAATGGAGTAATACTTCTTTTCTATTTCTTTTTCTTTGTAGGGCACACTGATAAAATCGTTGTCAATATAATTAATATAAAAGCAAATATCAAAATTGCTCAGCTCAAAAAAAAACAGTCTTTCGAAAAAGACTGTCATTAATTTTTTTTGGTGAAGATTCTAACCTAGCGATTGGTTTTCTACAGCTGAGAGTTCTAAGATCTTCTGGAATTCATCCTCATTCAGATCATTGTAGAAATAATGTACAGGGTTTACTTTTTTACTATCTTTTAACACCTCATAATGTAAGTGTGGTGCCGTTGATTTCCCAGTACTACCTACATATCCGATGCATTCCCCTCGTTTGATCTTTTGACCTTTCTTGACATTAAAATCACTCATATGGGCGTATCTGGTTACATAACCATACCCATGGTCTATTAATACTTCTTTACCGTAACCACCATAATTAGTAGCTACCTTCTTAATGACTCCATCACCGGTAGCATATATGGGTGTACCACGAGCCGCCGAAAAATCTACTCCGGTATGCATTCTTCTTACTTTGTATATTGGATCAATGCGCATTCCGAAACCGGAAGCTAAACGAGACAGTTCCTTGTTCGTAATGGGTTGAATTGCTGGAATTGAAGCATACATCTGATCCTTACTTTTGGCTAAAGCCACTATCTCATCGTAAGACTTGGTTTGGATGTACATTTGTTTCTTCAATCTTTCAATCTTTTGCAAAGAATTAAGAATTAAGTCCTCTCTTTCCAGACCCTGTTCCAGTAATAACTTATAACGATCCGTACCTCCAACCCCTCCATCTCTAATAGTGTTTGGAATAGGCTCGGCCTCATTAATCACCCGATAAATATCATCATCTCTTTTTTGTAAGGCCGCCATCATTTCTTGGGCATCCTCCATTTCATCGGTAAGGATGTCGTAATAGAGACTGAGTTCTTCGTTTTCTTTTTTTAAGGAGGCTTCCTTAGGAGATTCAAAATAAGTATTGTGTACTAAAACCATGACAATAGCAATTACTACTGCCACGGAGAGGAAACCCAAAAGGTTGAGTACCACGTCCCACGTGCCAACTTTAACCCGCTCATACTTGCAGGTTTCAGTATCGTAGTAATATTTTATTCTGGCCATTGTGCTTAATTTAGTATTTTCTTATAATTTTGCCTGACCCAAAAATTCGGTTTTTTATGCGGCTAGAATAGGAAAATACCCCTTTTTTGAACGACGCAATATAAATATTATTTTCAAGGATATTAAGATTTTGCCTGCATAATTTGGCACCTAAGTAAGGTTTAAATGGTTTCTAACGATATTAGAAAAGAGTTTCTGAACTTCTTCAAACGAAAGCAACACGAAATAGTTTCGTCTGCACCTATGGTGGTGAAAAACGATCCTACTTTAATGTTTACCAATGCTGGTATGAACCAATTCAAGGATTATTTCTTAGGAAATAAGATTCCTAGCGCTACCAGAGTGACGGATACGCAAAAATGTCTAAGGGTTTCAGGCAAACATAATGACTTGGAAGAAGTGGGAATTGACACCTACCATCATACCATGTTTGAGATGTTGGGTAATTGGTCATTTGGTGATTATTTTAAGTCAGAAGCTATTGCTTGGGCTTGGGAGCTATTAACCAAGGTTTACCATTTAGATGAAGATCGCCTGTACATAACCTATTTTGGAGGTGATGATAAAGACAGTTTGGATGAAGACCAAGAAGCCTTCTCTTATTGGAAAAAAATTATTCCGGAAGACCGTATAATGCCTTTTGGAAAAGCTGATAATTTTTGGGAAATGGGAGACACTGGACCTTGTGGACCCTGCTCTGAGATTCACTATGACCTGAGGCCCCCGGAAGAGCGCCAAGAAACTTCCGCCCATTCGCTGGTAAACATGGATCACCCCCAGGTGATTGAAATATGGAACCTAGTTTTTATTCAATACAATAGATTGGCGTCTGGCTCATTAGAACCCTTGCCTCAAAAACATATAGATACCGGCATGGGCTTCGAACGATTAGTTCGTGCCATACAAAACAAAAGTTCAAATTACGATACGGACCTTTTTCAACCGCTAATACAGCAAATAAGCAAAAATTCTGGCATTACTTATGGGGATGAAGAGTCCACGGATATTGCTATGCGCGTGATATCGGATCACCTAAGAGCGGTGGTTTTTGCCATTGGCGATGGAGAAATCCCTTCTAATAATAAAGCAGGTTATGTAATTCGGAGAATCTTAAGACGCGCCATTCGGTATGGGTATACGTTCTTGGATTTTAAGGAGCCTTTCATGTTTGCTTTGGTTCCTTTACTTACAGAAAAGATGGGTAGTGTGTTTCCAGAAATTACCCAGCAAGAGAATTTTATTAGTAAAGTAATAAAAGAGGAGGAGGCTTCTTTCCTGCGAACATTGGCTAATGGCTTAACAAGGTTTCAGAAAAACTTAGAAGTCATAGGGGACCAAAAGGAAATCTCAGGTTCCTTTGCCTTTGAGTTGTATGATACCTATGGGTTTCCATTAGATTTAACTCAACTGATAGCTCGTGAGCAGCACAAAGAAATAGATATTACAGGTTTTCAAGAAGAGATGCAGGCTCAAAAGAATCGCTCTCGTGCGGACCAAGATAAAGACGCTGGAGACTGGATCATTATCCAAGAAGACATCGAATCGAAATTCATAGGTTACGAAGTAACAAATGCCCCTGCCACAATTTTAAAGTATCGCAAGGTAGAGGAAAAGTCTAAGTCTCACTATCAGGTAGTCTTGGATCAAACGCCCTTTTATGCGGAGAGTGGTGGGCAAGTTGGTGATACCGGCTATCTGCAAGGTGAGAAAAAGATTAAGGTTTG
>JAJCYK010000525.1 GCA_029262935.1 Cytophagales bacterium
GCGCGTTATCACTGGAGATTTTATTGCATTTCGACCCTTAAAAATTACACCGGTACTTTTGAATAAAATAACCGGATTGAAAAACAAATTGAAATCTCGTATTTCGAGAAGAGTTAAAACTAATAAATATGAATAATCTGAAAATCTTGATAGTGGAAGATGAAATGATGATTGCAGAAAGCTTGCAAGAAATCCTTGAAAATTTGAACTATCAAGTTACAGGTATCGCGAATAGCGCCAAAATGGCCATGGAATTACTGGCTGATCAGCAGCCTGATTTGATCACTTTGGATATACAAATCAAAGGGGATCAAGACGGAATTGAGTTGGCGGAAATGATCCAAAAAAAGTATGATTTACCCTATATCTATACTTCTGCTTTTGCGGATGAAAAGACCATCGCCAGGGCTAAGGACACTAGTCCTTATGGGTATTTAGTAAAACCATATGGTATTAAGGACATTCATGCTGCGGTTGAGGTCGCTACAATGAACTTTAAAAAGTTGCAAAACAGTCAAATAATGATGACTCAAAGTAATGGTGTTAAGGACGGCAATCTTTTTATTAAAGTAGATTCACGACGGGTCCGCCTGCAAGAAGAGGAAATTATGTGGGTCGAAGCAAAGGGGGACTATGTTATTTTTAAGACAGAACCTAAATCTTTTATAGTACATTCTACTATGAAGAACGTGGAACTTAAATTGGATTCCGAGCGGTTCCTCAAAGTTCACCGTTCCTATATTGTGAATTTGGATAGAATTGTGGACATAGAGGACTCCAATTTGTTAATTAAAGACAAAGTCATTCCTGTAAGCCGCTCCAACAAAGAACAATTGATGAAAAGAATTCAACTGTTGTAGTCAATCTGACGATATGAATGTATATGACTTGTTGAATAAAAACAACGCCACACTTGCCGTAATCGGTTTAGGCCAAACAGGTAGAAGAATATCTTCAGCTTTAGCGAAAAATTTTAAGGTAATTGGATATGACTTAGATCAGACTAATGCCTCAGAAATGGTAGAGGGGCTGGATAGCTTAGGTTATATCAGCACGTCAAATAGCAATAGTAGGAATCTTCATATAACGAAGGACTTTCAAGATCTAAAGAAAGCCATTTTCTATGTGATTACCGTGCCCACACCAGTGGACGAGCTGGGGCGTTTGAATCTTATGGCTCTGAAAGAGGCTACTATAAAAGTTGGAAATATATTAAAGCAGGGGGATTACGTCGTTTTTGAGTCCACTGTTGCTCCTGGGACTACCGAAGGAATTTGTTTGCCAATACTGGAACTGAATTCAGACTTAAAAGTTAACAAAGACTTCAAAATTGGCTATACCCCAGAACGAATCAAGGTGGGTGAATTGGAAGAAACTGCGGCATCAATTGTCAAGATTGTATCTGGAAGTGATGATCAGGCACTTGACAACATCGGGAGGGTTTTCCGTACTATTATTCCAGCAGGAGTGCATCTTTCCCCATCGATTCGGGTGGCTGAAGTGGCACAAATGGTACAGTCGACCCAGCGAGATATGAACAGAGCCTTACTGGAAGATTTCTCCAATAAGTTTGATGTTGCTGAAGCTGGTACTCTGGAGGTCCTGGCAGCTATAGGCATGCCCGCCAATTTTTTATACAGGCTTGGATTTTAAACCTGCGCTATTTGTCCAATAGCATTTCTTCAAATTTGGAAAAAGTATGTTCCGGAGAAATTCCACAACTTAAGTGGTAGTTGATATGTTCTACCAGGTCATCTACGATACCTGACCGGAAATCTAATTGATCTACCATTTGCTTACAAACAATGATTTCTCTAGGGTCGATCTCTCCGTCTATCATCATCATCCAAACGAAATCGAAAATCATTCTGAAGCGTAGGTAATAGTTATCTGGAATTACCATATTTACTTTATCCGGGGCATTCTTTATGCTATCAAACTCATTATCACTAATGCCCATTTTTTCTGCCGTATAGAGCAGGTACTCTTCTTCTCTTTGATCCAAATGGGAATCCGCCAGAGCTATACAGAATAGCTGTTTTAGATAACTCTTACTTTGTTCTTTACGTATCATCCACCCTTGCCTAGTTGAAATAGGAAGTACAAAGTAGGAAATGCTCTAAGGATCACACAATTAAAATGACTGGCTTCATACCACGTGTACTAATTGTTATAAAAATCAATTGAATGCGTTTTTTGAAATCTTTGTAAAGGAATTTGTGTTTATATTATAATCAAGCAATTACATCTGTCATGACTAAAAAATACTCCTTCACCCCGTTTTTAATTATAGCCCTACTTTTGCCCGTAAGTTGTGGGCTAAGCGTGGCTGCCAATGAGACTAACTCTCTCACCCCCCCTACTGAACAGTTTAACAAATATTGGTTCCAAGGTAAAGCAGAGGTCTCTAGCTACAATCTGGAACAGGCTCGATATGGCGAAATCAGAAAAGGGAAAGCTGTAATGGTATTTGTAACCGAGGACTTTTCAAAGGCCAAGCAGGTTAAGCTGGATCGGCCGGCCAATGCTGGGAATGATGCCCTTAAAGTGATGAAATTGAACTTAACAAAAAAATTCAACACCGGGGTTTACCCTTATTCCATGATGCAGTCGGTGTTTACACCAATAGATTGGGAAAATCATCCCCACAGCCTTAAAGTCACTACTACTTCTCAAGAATGGTGCGGCCACACTTTTACGCAGGTCAATCAACAGTCCAATGGTTTTGGCGTGCAATCATTCTCATATTTTGAATCGGAGGGAGATCAAAAAGAGAAGCTGGATAAAATCGTTCTGGAAGATGAACTGTGGAATAGGATCCGTTTGACCCCCGCCTCACTACCTGTAGGCACGTTTAAAATAATTCCCGGGACCATGGCTCAACGATTGAGACATACCGTCTTGGAGGAGGTACAAGTAACAGCGAAGCTTGAAGAGTCCAGCAAGGGCCTGCAGGTCTATGAACTGGATTACTTAAATGATGAACGGAACCTCAAGATTTACTTCGATAAATCATTCCCACACATCATTCGGTCTTGGCAAGAGCGCTACCGTGATGGTTTTGGTGCTAGTGCTAAAGAATTAACTACAACCGCAACATTGGACAAAACCATATTATCAGATTATTGGTCTA
>JAJCYK010000526.1 GCA_029262935.1 Cytophagales bacterium
AACTCTAGGTATATCTACCTAATATTAGTACAGTCAAAAATGCCAAGTTTACGGTATTGCGTTCGAAGCCTCCCCAACCTACCTTTGATTCGTTATTTAAAATGAGTCTCAATAAAAGGAACTGGAGTAAATCGATGAAAAAAGCATTACTTGTAGGAGGTTTGTGGGCTTGGGCATGTTGCTGTATTTGGGCACAGGAAGGAAGCATCACAGGAAGCATTAGGGAAGGCGGAAATGAAGCCAACATCATTGGTGCTCATGTTTATTTAGAGGAACTTAAAAGGGGTGCCGTTTCTGATGGCAAGGGCAATTTTACATTAGAATCGTTACCTGGAGGTAATTATAACTTAGTAGTGACAAACATTGGTTTTGCTACACAAAGAATTCCTGTCACCCTAAAAGTGGGGGAAAAACTGAATTTGCAAGTAGCTTTATTAGAAGACTTTATTGAAATACCAGGTATTGTGGTGGAACGTACTTCATTATCAGGCGGATCACTGGGCATTCAAAACATTCCGGGTTCGGTTCATTATTTAGGGCCCGCGGAATTAGACAAGTTCAACTACGATGACGTTCATCGCATTTTACGAAACATTCCAGGGGTAAATATACAAGAAGAGGAAGGCTTTGGTTTACGACCAAATATAGGATTAAGAGGATCTGGAGTGGAACGAAGTTCAAAAATTACCATTATGGAAGATGGCGTTTTAATGGCCCCGGCACCTTACGCTGCGCCAGCAGCCTATTACTTTCCTACCGCCGGTAGAATGCAAGGGGTCGAGGTGCGTAAAGGATCAAGCCAAATTAAATACGGACCTTATACTACCGGAGGTGCAATCAACTTTATTAGTACTCAAATACCTAAAACCCGTTCAGCAAAAATAAGTTTATTGGGGGGGAGCTTTGGCAGTCGTACCGTACACGCAGCCGTGGGAGACAATTACAAAAACTTTGGTTTTTCACTAGAAACCTATCAGGCGCATTCTGACGGTTTTAAAAACTTGGACAATGGTGGTGATACAGGTTATGACCTACAAGATTACATTGCTAAAGTACGTTTCAATACGAACCCTGATGCAAAAATTTATCAAGCGTTAACTATCAAAGCAGGCCAAACTACAAGTGAATCTGATGAGACCTATTTGGGGTTAACTGATGAAGATTTTTCCGCGACTCCATTTAGAAGGTATTCAGGATCCCAGCAAGATGTTATTGATACCAAGCAACATCAGTTTATGATCCGCCATCACATACAACCGTTCAAGTTCATGGACATTACCACTACGGCCTATCGTACGGATTTCGCACGTAACTGGTACAAGTTGGATAAAGTCCAAGCTACTGAAGATGGAGACAAAGCCAGCATTAGTAACATTTTGGCGGATCCAGTGCAGTTTGCTGACGAATTTAATATCATCACTGGGATTTCTTCTATAAATGATAACGCGCTGGAAGTCAAAGCGAATAATAGAGAATACTACTCCAAAGGGTTACAAACAGTTTTAGGATTTAAATTTGGTGAACGGGTTATTAGCGACCTGGAAGTAGGACTGCGCTTTCACAAAGACCAAATTGATCGCTTTCAATGGGTAGATCATTATCGTATGGATAATGGCGTGATGGCGTTAACTAATAGCGGTGTACCAGGTACTGAAAGTAATCGCGTTGAAACCGCCACGGCCTTTGCCGGATACGTTCAGTACAACATGAAAATAAATAAATGGACCATAGTACCCGGTTTGCGTTATGAAAACATTAAAGTAGCCCGTGATGATTACGGCAAAGAAGACCCCTCCAGAAGTGGCGTAAACTTAAATTCGCGGGAAAACCGAGTGGATGTGTTGATCCCTGGTATCGGTATCGATTACGAAGTCAACTCCAACTGGAGTGCTTTTTTAGGCGTTCACAAAGGGTTCTCTCCTCCTGGATCTAAAGAAGGCACCAAGCCTGAAGAAAGCGTTAACTATGAGTTAGGCGGCCGCTATGAAAAAGGAGCCATGCTATTTCAAACGGTATTTTTCTTCAACGATTATAGCAATCTGTTGGGCTCTGATCTAGCCGCTAGTGGAGGCCAAGGCACCACCGATCAGTTCAACGGTGGAGATGTTAATGTTTCTGGAATTGAATTGGAATTTAATTATGACCTACTTGCTTCGGTAGAGACGGGTCTCAGTTTACCAGTTGGTATAAGTTACACATTAACTGAAGGTGAGTTCCAAAATAGCTTTGAAAGTGAGTTTGAAGGATGGGGCACCGTCTCTGAAGGAGATGATCTCCCCTACCTACCCAAACACCAATTAGCATTGCAGCTTGGCCTGGAACATGGTCGATTCAATGTGAACCTCAGTTCTAAGTTGCAAACAGAACTTAGGACTGTACCTGGCCAAGGAGATATCCCACTGCAAGAAAGTACCGATGATCAATTTGTCATCGATTTAAGTACCAATTATGCCTTACACAGAAACATCAAGGTGTTTGGCAGCATAAGAAACCTTACAGACCAAGAATACAATGTGGCAAGAAGGCCTGCTGGTTTGCGACCAGGAATGCCTCGAAGTTTTACCATAGGTCTGAAAGCCCAATTCTAAATCCCAGCATATTTGTAAAATATCCGGTATCTTTAGGTATGACCCCCTAGTCATGATACTGGATATTTTTATTTGCATCTTTCTCTTCTATTTAAGCGTACCTGCAGTAGTGGGGTATTTTGCGAAGTGCTACGGAAGGTCGTTTTGGTTTTGGTTTGGGGTCTCTTGCTTCCTTCCCATAATTTCACATCTTATATTATATATTTTGGTGGATCGCGATACTAGAAACAATTTGATCCTAACCGCGGAGGAAGAAGCATATGTGACAAAAGAAGTCAAGCTTGCATTAAAGCGAAAGCCTCAGCAGTATTTTTAAATTGAAACGTTTATTTCAATAATGCGTTAGTCTAGATATGCCGAAAACCACACTTTTCAATCGAGAAGAAGTTCTTGAAAACGCCTTAAACATTTTTTGGGTAAAAGGGTTCCATGGCACATCTATGCAAGATTTAGTAGATGCCACTGGCTTAAACCGGTCCAGTATATACAACAGCTTTACAGATAAGTTTAACTTATACCTGGAAACATTAAAGTTTTATCAAAGCCAACAAACCAGGCACACCAGGAAAATTATGCTGGACAGCAGTACAGCCTTCTCAGTAATAAGACATCTGTTTCAGTCAGGGCTTACTAAAAAAGAGTCTAAAGATCCAAAAGGATGCTATTTAGTAAATTGCGCTACTGAATTATCCGCCGAAAGCTTACCTGCAAAATCTTTACTGATCACTAATAAAGACAGCATGCTAACCTTGTTATCCGATTTAGTTATCCAGGCGCAAACCGAAGGGGATATTGATGCAAAAAAAGACGCTTCAGGTTTGGCCTTGTTTCTTTTTTCAAGTATCCAGGGCCTGCGACTTACTAGTCTCATTGAGTCAGATCCTAAAAAGCTGTCCCAGCTGGTAGATACCATTTTGGAATCCCTGTAATTATTTCACGAGATATGTAACCCCGTGAATATTCTTGCGTTAATTGGAACATACGTTTCAATAAAACAAAAATAGATAGATGGGAAAATTAAATGGTAAAGTTGCTGTAGTCACGGGTGGCAATAGCGGCATAGGGCTGGCAACTGTCAAGTCATACCTAAAGGAAGGCGCCAAAGTAGTATTAACTGGCAGGCGTCCGGAAGCTTTAGCTGAAGCAGCTCAATCTTTGGAGGGTGATTTCATTACGGTAGTCGCAGATGCAGGGAATGTTTCGGATCAAAAACAACTAATTGATACAGTTATTGACAAATATGGTAAGATTGATATATTGTTTTTAAATGCGGGGATAGCACCATTTGCCACTATTTCCGAAACCAGTGAAGATCTTTTCGATAGTATCATAAATACCAACTTAAAAGGGCCATATTTTACAGTTAAAGAAGCGATACCCCATTTGAATGATAATGGTGTAATTGTATTTAACATGTCCATCGTGCATCAGAAGGGTTTCCCTAATATTGCAGCTTATAGTGTTTCAAAAGGTGGGTTGCGGGCCTTGGTACGGGTATTAGCTTCAGAACTGGCGCCCCGCGGGATTCGGACAGTAGGAGTAAGCCCCGGACCTATCGAAACTCCAATTTATGCTAAAACCGGTCTAGAAGAGGCGGAAGTTGAAGAATTGGGTGCCGGATTTGCCCAGGCAGTGCCTTTAGGTAGGTTTGGTACTTCAGAAGAAGTAGCCAATACCGTTACCTTCTTAAGCTCATCTGATGCTTCCTATATCAATGGAATTGAAATAGAAGTTGATGGCGGATTGAGTCAGGTTTAAGATCACGTTTAATTAAAACATTAAAAAGGGATGAGTTGTGAGACCCATCCCTTTTTAAATTGTTCTACTAAATTATTGAATTCTTATCTAAAGACTTAACTATGGATTTTGCGTAAGATTTCGATACGCTTTTTAAACTATAAGGGTCTGTACTTTTGGCTTCACTCGTCCAAATCAATTCTTCATTGTCGAGGTCGTATAACGTGCTTTCCAAAAAATACGTGGTAGTACGCTTGACATACCCTGGTGTATGCACCCGGCGATAGGTATGCACATAGTAATCACCAAACCTACTGTAATGTGTACGCGGGGATACATAAGTGGACCCTCTTACATACTGTTTTTTGCGGTTTACATCTGAGAGGCTGACCACCATAACGGCGTCCACCCCTTCGTGATGCAAGCGCTTTATCAATTGATCCAAATTCCCTTGTTTTCTTTTTGGCGGAAGCAACTGCATGGCAGTTACTGCTGGTACTCCTTCTTTCTGCAAACGAGCCGCCATTTCTGTTTCAAAACTTTGTCTGGCACTTAAATTACCCATCACCCCTAAAACTGCCACTTTGTGGAACGCTCCGGGTAACTGTTGAGGCTTCGACCAGGTAGCTGTGGTTTGGGTACTGTTACAAGCGAAAAATACCCCGGCTAAAACGATAAAAAATATAGGCTTGAAAATCTTCATGTTCTTCGTTGATGTTGTTTTGTTTAGATTACTTTAACACCAAATGGTTTAATCCAACGAAGAAGATTGTTAGTTTTTGTGGTCTTTCGACACGATTAAAGTAAACATGGCTATTGGAACCAAGGCACAGATCAACCAAAATGGTAGGGCCGTGGCTACAAATTCCCATTGTTCTACCTGAGATAAATCTATCGTGCTAAATATGCGATAAATACTCACCACGTATAAGGACATGGCTAATAATGCTATGGTGAAACGGGCTTGCTTTGGAGAGATCAAGCGCCTCCACCAAGAATTATTAAGCTTCCCCAGCATATCATTGAAGGTTTCAGCCTCCATCATCAGGTATTCAATTTCTATTTGTTGTACCCTAGAAAGTTGCGCATCCACTTCTTGAATAGCCTTCATTCTCAAGGCATTCTCTTGTAATCGCGCTCTGATAGCAGTAGAAGTTCTCATAATATTTATATATTTTACTCATATATTAATATTATTAACCGCCAAAATGTAACCACCTGGAAGAAAATTAGTTTTAATGGGGTTATTGAGGTAGTTGTTTTTTCCAATACCGCACCAACCCATAAACACTCATCCAAGAGGGATTTGCAGCTTCATAAACTGCTATCTGTTGGTTATTAAGGCCTTTAGCAGCCAACTGGTTCCCTACAAATTCTTGAAATAGAGCTAGCATGTCATCCATGGAATCGCCTTCCAAATAGTGTTTTTTTATCCATCGGGACCAATTGTCTAAGCATTCGGTCAATTCATCTAGGTGCTGAGATATGGTGTCAATACGACCAAAGTGCGTCAAGAATAAGGCTTGTGGGTTGATGTCTCTAATTCTTTGAATAGAATCAAGCCAATCACTGATATCAATATCTGGTGGGGGGCAGGGAGGCATCACTGGACCGCGATCGATCTTTACTCCCGCCACGTCTCCGGTAAATAGGAAATCTTCAAATTGCCAAGCCACGTGATGAATAGCATGTCCGGGAGTATGTAAAGCTGTAAATTGATATTGGCCTATAGAGCAAATTTGTTCATCATCAACTCCTATCAGCTGCTCAGGGGCAATAGGCCGCATCTCGCCCCACAGGCGATCCATGTCGTCGCCATAGATTCTAGTGGCAGAAAACATCAAACGTTCAGGGCCTATTAAATGAGGTAAACCCACTGGATGCACGTAGACTTGAGCGCCAGCATCAGCAAAATACCAGGCTGCTCCCGCATGATCCAAGTGGATGTGGCTTAGCAATACGTGTTTTACATCCTCGGGTTGGAAGCCACAATTTCTGATTCCTTGTACTAGATGAGGTAAAGTACTATGTGGACCCGTTTCTATTAATACTAACCCCTTGTGGGTCTCAATTAGGAAAGCTGCAATGGCTTGCTGGAGATCTTGAAAATTTAACTCAATGGTGTGAATCATATTTTCAAGTTATAACTTCTGCACAAAAAAAAGAAGCCACCGTGGAGGCAGTGGCTTCTTTAGGTTAACTTGGTTTGGTATGATTACATATCTGCTACATAAGCAGAAGTATCCACTCCAAGTTCTTTCAAGTTTTTAACACTATTTGACTTTACATTTTGAGGAGGATTCATGGCCAGCGCTTTCTTAAAAGCTTTAATCGCTTGACTTTTTTGGCCCATATTTTTGTAACATTCCCCCAAACTATCGTGCATATTCGGGTCTTTGGGGTTGTTTTTCAGATTGGTTTTGAAATAACCTAAGGCTCGGTCGTTTTCACCAGCTCCCATCATTTGATAGGCAAGGAAATTTAACTGGCCCTTATTTGCCATCCCAGCTGCTTCATCATAAAGTGTATTGGCGTCGTTACCCAAAGCCTTAGTCAGTCCAGCTTTTACAAACAACGTGTTGAAGTTTTTGGTATTGTTCACTGCCTGATCTGCCCAAGCTAGTCCTTCTTCCAAATTTATCTTGTTTTGCAAGCAGTAGTTTGCTGCTGAAGCTGGTCCTTGCCATGCAAACCCTTTAACTCCCTTAAGTTCACCACGGGCATTATCCAAAACAATGTTATGCACATCAAACCCTACTGTAAAGGGAAATCTTTTCTTCTCCCAGTCTAAAACTGCCACGGCAGACTGTGCTTCGACGTCAACAAAGTCGAAAGTCAATCTTTCTGTGTGGGCATTCTCTTGGGAAGCTACTGACACTTTCAATTGGTCTTCGTCTTCGTTATAGAAATAACTTCCCCAGGCAGTAGTACTCTTAGAGAAGATTACATCTGCTTGGCCGTCTTCTTGTAATGCTATAAATAGACCGTAAGTACCAGCTGGTATAGCTTTACCTTCTACAGTGGCGTCGTGAGAAAAAGTAATAGTGGTATTTTCATTGGCCCCAGCGCGCCAAGGTGCTGCTTTGGAGGTACCGAATCCCAAATTCTTATATCCATAATGAACCAAATTGGTCCCGTACACCTCACGCTCCTTAACGGCAGGTCGTGAATACTTGATTGTCACCTTAGAAATACCAATGGTTTGGCTAACTTTTGCCGCAGGACTGGCAGCTCTTGGTGTAGTCACCTGTTGCGCGATAGTAGCTGTTCCGGCTCCTCCTATTATCAGGAGTGCCATAAATAGGCTGCGTATTGATTTTAAATGATTTA
>JAJCYK010000527.1 GCA_029262935.1 Cytophagales bacterium
AATATAATAATATAGACTTTATTAATGCTTCAGATGTTAATACAGATTATCATGAAGCATCTGTTGCAATTACAAATGATGGGAAAACAATCTATTTTACAAGAGATAATGTTAACAAAAGAAATAAGTTAGACTACGATAAAAAAGGAACCTCTCATCTAAAAATATATAGAGCTACATTAGATAATAACACTTGGAAAGACATTGAAGATCTTGAATTTAACGATGACGTATTTTCAACAGGACATCCTGCTTTAAGTCCCGATAACAAACAATTATATTTTGTTTCAGATCGTGACCATAAGGATGCAATGGGACAAACCGATATTTATGTTGTAGATATACTTGAAGGAAATACATATAGTGAGCCTAGAAACCTTGGTAATACTATTAATACTGAGGGACGCGAAATGTTTCCATTCATCGCTAAAAACAGTATGCTTTATTTTTCTTCTGATGGTTATTTAAACTTAGGGCTTTTGGATATTTACAAATCTAATATTTTAAAAGATCCAAAAGCTGAGCCAGAAAATCTAGGCGCTCCATTTAATAGTGGATTCGATGATTTTGCACTCTATATTGATTCTAATACACAAACAGGGTATTTCTCGTCTAACCGACCAGGAGGCAAAGGGAATGATGACATCTACAGTTTTGCTTCTTTTGAATGTAAACAAACCATAAAAGGTATTGTTAGAGATAAAGACTCTAGTGAGCCATTATCTGGCGCTACAGTAGAATTAATTAACGAAACCGGAAAAATTATTTATACCTTAACAACATCTGTAACAGGCGAATATAGTTTTGATGTAGATTGCGACAGCAATTATAGCATAAGAGGATATAAACCAGATTTTAAAGACACCCTAAAATCGGTTTCCACAACAGCCAAAAATAATGATACCCACAATGTGGACTTATTTTTAGAATATTTAATAAAAGTTCCATGCGAGATTGTTATAAATCCAATATTCTTCGATTTCGATAAATGGAATATAAGAACCGATTCAAAATATGAATTGGAAAATATTGTTGATGTTATGAGAGAACACCCTACAATGGTTATAAAAATTGAGTCTCATACAGATAGTAGAGGAAGTGGTTCATATAATCAGAGACTTTCAGAACGACGTGCACAAGCGGTAGTAGATTATCTTGTTGCTCGTGGCATATCACGCGACAGACTAATAGAAGATGCTTTTGGAGAAACCAAACTGGCTAATTCCTGTACAAATAGCACAAATTGTGCGGAAGACGATCATCAAATGAATAGAAGGACGGAGTTTAGAATATTAATTTAAAGTTTTTTAGAAAATTTTATCAACATCCTTCAGTGTATCCGATTCTCATAATAATCCCATTTTTCTAAAGTTATTAACAATATGACTTTATCGAGTTAATGTTGATAACAAATCCGCAAGCATTTGAGGGTTAGTTTTAACACTCCATGCTTATTATCCAGTAGGTCAGCAAGAAATGTGTGGATAACTGATTGTACAATCTTAAGGTATTACTTTAACTGTATTTGATAGCAAGTGTTGATGCTTGAAGATTAATTGTAATAAAAGTACAAGATAAATAATGTTATAGCTAGAATAAGTGCAAATCAAAGGTTATCCACATTTAGATGATTGTTAATAACTTAGGGGACAAGTTGTAAAGCATGATTTTAAGTGCCAATATTTTTTTGGAAATTTGCAAAGCCGAGAAAACCTGATTAACCCTAAGCACTTAATGAACAAACCGTCCCTGACTCTAGGTCTCTTGTTGACTCTTTTTGTGGTATTTAGTAGCCTTGCACAAACAGGATATTCATATAAAGAGAAGAAAGCAGACAGAAATTTTGAGATTTTGGCTTATCATAAGGCCATTCGTGGTTATAATAAAGTCATTGACAAGGAGCCAACTAACGCCAGAGCAAAATTAAAATTGGCAGAAAGTTATTTTGTTAACAACGATACTGAAAATGCGGAAAAGTGGTATGCCGAGGTTATCAACAAAAATCATCTAGTTAAATCAATTCTTCAACTCCATTATGCTCAGGTCTTGCAGAGCGATGGCAAGTTTGATAAAAGCTTGCGTTGGGCAAAGAAATACTTAGGAGCAAACCCTCGCAGTGAGGTGGCCCAAAATATGGTGTACAGCTTACAAAACGTAGGCAAGTACTTTCAAGATTCAATTAAATATACAGTCACATCATCTAACATTAATACTCCAGCCTCGGAGTTTGCCCCCACTTATTACAAGAATGGCATTGTGTTTTCTTCTTCAAGGTCCAAGAAACTGAACTTGAAAAAGAGTTATTCATGGGATAAATCAAAGTACTTGGATTTGTATGTTTCGGAGCCTTTAATTGGTAATGAAATGCTTTCTCAACCCGTTAGAATCAAAGGTAAAGTTAATAGTAAAATGCATGAAGGCCCAGCCACGTTCTTTCAAGAAGATTCTAGAATAATCTTTACGCGAAATAGTCAAGTGCAACGAAATAATAAGGCAGTGAACAATCTTAACTTATTCACTGCTATTTTGCCCCAAGGAAGCGATCAATGGAAAAGGCTTGAGGCATTACCATTTAATAGTAAGAACTATTCCGTAGGTCATCCATCAATGGATAATTCCGGAGCAGTCCTCTATTATGTTTCTGATATGCCAGGAGGAAAAGGAGGAACGGACATTTACAAAATCGTATATGTAAGAGGTAAATGGGGTGCCCCTCAAAATTTAGGAGCTTCAATAAACACTCCAGGAAACGAAATGTTCCCGTATGTTGATGCCAATGATGTATTGTATTTTGCCTCGAATGGACATCCGGGCCTAGGTGGTTTGGATATCTACCAGGTGGATCTGAGAGCATCAAACAAGCAGGTTAAAAATCTAGGTTATCCAATAAATAGTACCAAAGATGACTTTAGTCTGATTACAAAAGATAATGCTGGCTACCTTAGTTCGAATCGAGGAGGTAATGATGACATTTATCAATTTGAATATAACACCAGCAAAATTGAAGTTTTGGTCCATGGGGAGGAAACGTTTCCGTTTCAACAGGCAACCGTTATTTTAAAGTCCAATGGTTATGTTTTGGATACTCAGGTCCCAGATGCTCAAGGTAAAGCGGTTTTTGAAGTAGCCCCAAACCTTAGTTACGAGTTGCAGACTCAAGCACCTGGATTTACCACAAATACTACCCAGTGGCAGGCAAAACTAGAAGATGAACAAATTGATGTTAATCTGACGTCGGAGAAACCCTTGGGAATGAACGCTACATTTTTAACCATTAGTGGTGTTGACAATGTAAGCTCGTATATACTTACCGAGAGCCAATTGATAGAAGTTAAAGATGACCCAGGAGTAAATCAACAATCCTGGTTGAACTCCTTAATTGCTGAAAACAATATTTCGATTCAAGACACAGTGGAGATTAAACCCATTCATTACAAGTTTGATAAAACTAACATTGATGATGAATATCAAAATGAGCTGATGAATTTAGTAAGCCTTATGGAAAAGTACGGCTATCTAAACTTTGAATTAGGATCACATACTGATGCCCGGGGATCAGCCGGGTATAACCAATTATTATCTCAAAGGCGAGCTACTAGTGCCCTCAGTTACTTAGTTGCCCAGGGTGTATCTGAGGAAAGAATACTTGCCATGGGTTATGGGGAATCCAAGCCAATCAATAATTGTGTGGATAACCATCCGTGTAACAATGAAAAACACCTCAAGAATCGCAGAACGGAGTTCAAATTGATTTATATGAATGAGAATCAAGTAGTCAGTAACTACTAAGTCAATTAAGGATCTTTACTTTTTAGCCATTCTATTACCTGCTGCTCTTACCAAGAGAGTTGGGGATATCAAACAACAAGTTGCAGAAATGTTTCAAAGTAAGGCGGC
>JAJCYK010000528.1 GCA_029262935.1 Cytophagales bacterium
AACTCAATGAAGAACTATCTGAACTTCAAATGGTAAACCTTGCTTTATCCAAAACCGAAAAGCAGCAAAGAAATTCAAACTTGACTAAGGATAAAATATTCTCAATCATTTCTCATGATATACGCAGTCCAATCAACACCATTTCTGGATTTCTTAACATATTAGGGGTAAAACTAAAGTCCATTGGAGACATAGAATTAAAAGCCTTAGCCAACGAGATGGAAGAGTCCACTAGCAGGTTAAGCCAGTTTCTGGATGACCTTTTGAAATGGTCCATGTCACAAATGGGTAAATTAGAGCCCCAGCCGGAACGCATAGATATGCAGGACATCGTACAACAGAATTATAAGTTGGTAGAGTCCAGGTTAAAAAGTAAGAGTATTCAGTTTAAAATAGATATTAACGAAAATGTCCAGGTATATGCTGATGCCAATATGCTAAACTTGGTTTTGAGGAACTTAATAAGCAATGCCATTAAGTTTACCCGACAGGGCGGCTACATTGCCGTAGGGTTGGCCCAAAAGGATGCTGAACAAGCCTTGTTGTTCGTAGCCGATGACGGAATTGGCATAAGTGAAGATGACCTGCTAAAGTTGTTTGAGTTTGAGGGTAGCAGTATTAATGGCATCCCTGAAAATAAAGGGGCAGGTTTGGGATTGATCCTCTGCAAAGAGTTTGTTGAGCTCAATGGAGGTGAAATATCTGCTGTAAGTAAAATAGGTGAGGGCACCCGATTTGAAGTGTTACTTCCTACCAATCCTGGGGTGTTTAATCACTTGTAACTACTGGATTCGCAAATTCCACCCGGAGACCAACGGACAAGATCATGGGCACCGTATCCTGGCGCATGAACTGATGTATTTTAAATCGATAGATTCCTTTATTGGTAAACTCATGACCTTCAATGGCGAGAATACGATGATCAAAAATATCCCCCAACCCTTCTCCGTGAGGCTCTCCAGTAGTGGGATCGAATAGGTCCATATTTTGCAATTTGCTGCTTAAAACATTGCCTAGGCTGTCTTCCAAACTGTACCGTACATAAAGATTGTGATAAGGATAGGAAATCGAGTTCCGTACGTTGTAATAGAGATTGTAAGTATTGGGCACATCAGAGATCTCGAACTCAAATTCAGGAACATTCTCTACCGTCCATATCTTTTCATTAAAATCTATATTATTCTCGTACACCCGCTGAGGGTCAGAGCAGCTGATTGCGCCCATCAATGCGAAACAAAAGAGAAGATTACGAATCATTATTTGATGATGATTTACGAGGTTTCTTTTTAAATCGGTGGTTCTTTTTGCCATATTTTTTGTCCATTCGTTCCAACTCGCGATTGATGGCTGCCATTTTTTTCGCACCGTTAGACCCTTCATTAGCCTCCAAAGTTTCTGGGAAGATCCCTTTTCTATTTAAATTGAGGATCTCTTTCACTCTCACACAAGAAACTGGGTACCAGGAGTTTTCTGTATCATAACCAAACCACATGATTTTTCGGAAAATATCAGTCTTTTGGAGTTTGGCAGCCCCTTTTTTGGTTTGTAGCGGTCCCTCAAGTTTAGGTATATCCTTTAGAGCCTCCAGGTAGTTTTCAAGCTCGTAATTAAGACAGCATTTAAGACGTCCGCACTGACCAGATAGTTTACTGGGATTTAAACTGAGGTTTTGGTATCGGGCTGCTGCTGTAGAAACACTTTTGAAATCGGTTAACCAGGTAGAGCAACACAATTCTCTGCCGCAACTCCCGATTCCACCCAAACGGCTAGCTTCTTGTCTCAGGCTGATTTGACGCATTTCAACTCGAATGCGGAATTCGGAGGCCAACACTTTTATCAAATCCCGAAAGTCCACCCGTTCATCAGCAGAATAAAAAAAGGTGGCTTTAGTATTATCCGCTTGAAATTCCACATCCGATAGTTTCATGGCCAGTTTAAGCTCACCAATGATTTGACGGGTTCGAAACAAGGCAGGCTCTTCCCTTTTTTGAACTTGATCAAACTTTTCCAAATCCTTGGGACTGGCCACGCGGTAAATCTTACGGATTTTGTCGTCGTCCTCAACTTTCTTTTTTTGCATTTGAAGTCGTACCAACTCACCTTGTAATGAGATATGTCCCAAATGATGACCATTCGGGACATCCACAATTACTGAGTCTCCCGTTACTAAATCGAGAAGTTGGTCATTTTTGAAAAAGTCCTTTTTGCCGTTTTTGAACCGAACTTCCACTACATTGAAATCTTCACTTAGTGGTGAACTCATATTCGACAACCAATCGAAGACATTAAGTTTATTGCATCCACCTGTGAGGCAACCTCCGTTGTTTTTGCAACCGGCTACCTTACCGTCTTCATTCGTTTGACATGTTTTACATCCAGACATGTGTTCAGGGTATAGGCACTACAAGGTAATTTACAATTTTATCATTGTCAGTGGAAGTTTATAGGGAATTGTTTGAGGTTACTAAAAGGTCTTTTCCAATGTCCTTTCTGAAATTCACACCCTCCCAATGTATTTGATCCACGGTGTTATAGGTAATATTTAAAGCCTCTGTTATGTTATGACCATAACTGGTTATGGCCAGCACCCGCCCTCCGTTGGTAACAACTTGTTGTTGATCTAGTTTTGTGCCAGCATGGAATACCAAGCTGCGGTTTTCCTCTTGTAAGCCTTGAATGGGGTAACCTTTCTTATAACCTCCGGGGTAGCCCCCAGACACCATGACAACTGTGCAGGCAGTACGTGAATCTTCTTTCAATTGGACCTCAGACAAAGTGCCGGTAGCGCATGCATACATCAGGTCCACTAAGTCACTGGCTATTCTAGGGAATACTACTTGCGTTTCGGGATCACCCATCCTTGCATTGTATTCTATAACCAGGGGGTTTCCCTGTACGTTGATTAAGCCCAAAAATAGAAAACCACGGTAATCGATTTGTGCTTGTTTTAAGCCGGAAATGGTGGGGATGATAATTTGATCTTCCACTTTTTTCATAAAATGTTCATCCGCAAAGGGTACCGGGGAAACTGCCCCCATGCCTCCAGTATTGGGACCGGTGTCATTTTCCCCGATCCGTTTATAGTCTTTGGCTGAAGGCAATATTTTATAACTATCACCATCCGTTAATACGAATACGGACAATTCTATACCAGTAAGAAATTC
>JAJCYK010000529.1 GCA_029262935.1 Cytophagales bacterium
AAAGATTTTAAATGGGGTTTAAAAAATGGGAAATGGACTACCATCAATACACCCATGGGGGAGGGTATGGTGGATTTTAAGAAGTACTTTGGTTTACTAAAAAAATACGGCATAAAGGTCCCAGTCAGCCTGCATCTGGAATATGATTTGGGAGGAGCCGAACATGGTGCCCGACAAATCTCTATTAATCGAGAGCATGTCTACGAGGCCATGCGCAAGGATTTACAATTCATACATCAAACCTGGGATATATCTTGAAACAACTTCTTTTACTATTGCTAATATGCGCTTTGCTGGGGGGCTGCCAACAAACCCCTGAACCTCACGAACCGTGGGCTTCCGAGATTCCCTTGGGTCAACTAAAGTTGGATTCCACAATACTGGCGGTATCACTGGTTGCAGAAGGTTTGGAAGTGCCCTGGGAGCTCACCATGGACCCTGAAGGTTACCTTTGGTTTACTGAACACAAGGGCACTGTTAATCGCTTGAATGCCAATTCATTAGAAAGAGAAGTATTGCTTCAAATACCGGATATTCATCATGTTAAATCGCGTGGTTTACTTGGTATGGTACTGCATCCAAAATTTTCAGATACCGCGCACGTATTTTTACACTATACATTTGCCATTCCCGAACAGCACAATTTGGAAACTGTGATGTCGAAATTGGTACGATATACGTTCCAAAAAGATACTTTGGTAGAACCGGTCATCATCATGGATAGCATTCCTGGTAATACCTATCACAACGGTTCGAGATTGGTAATCACCCCTGACCATAAGCTTTTCTTTTCAATGGGTGATGTCGGTCGCACTGATCTTGCTCAAGATATTGGCTTTAAGGGAGGAAAAATACTAAGACTAAATTTGGATGGCTCCATTCCAGTAGATAATCCATTCGCTGGCAATCCTGTATGGAGTTGGGGTCATCGCAACTCACAAGGAATGGTTTATGCTGAAAACGGCCATATGTACACCACCGACCATGGACCTCTGAATGATGATGAGGTAAATTTGATAACAAAGGGAGGCAATTATGGTTGGCCCGATGTGCAAGGCGCACCGGACTTAGCTAGTGAATTAGCCTATGTCAGAGATTCTCTAATTGTTCCTCCTTTAAAATTCTGGACGCCTACCATTGGCATTGCCGGACTGGACTATTACAATCATCCTACGGTGCCAGAATGGAAAAATACCTTGCTGGCAGTAAGTATGAAAGGGCAATCTTTGCAAGTAATGAATTTAAGTACCTCCGGGTCGGCTATTGAAGCTGCTCAAGTGTTTTTGTTTAAACGTTTTGGCCGTTTACGGGATTTATGTGTCGCAAAAAACGGTGATATTTTCCTAGGTACTTCGAATAACGATTGGCACCCCCGGCTACAACCGTGGTTGTACGATTCTCTACCGGATGTGGCTGATCGCATCATTCGCCTCCATCCATTGACTTGGGAGGAGTCTCAAGAGTTATTGACGACAAAGGCGTTGTTATGGCAAGAGGATACCATAATTACTGGAATAAATTCTGAGAATTGGAACTTTCAAATGGCTGAAGGAAGCTTGGATATAGGAGAAAAACTATATCTTCAACATTGTGCCAGTTGTCACCAAACTGATGGTAGAGGGGCTCCTGGTTTAATTCCACCGTTGGCGCAAACAGATTGGGTAGTAGGGGATAAAACCAGATTAATTCGAGTACTGCTCAACGGGCTCTCTGGGCCTATTACGGTAAATGATGTCGTATATCAGGAAGAAATGCCTGCCTATCAACACCTGCAAGATCAAGAACTAGCTCACATCTCGACCTATATTAGAAAAAGTTTTGGAAATGAAGCCGGGGTGGTAATTCCTGGAGAAATTTATGAGGAGCGTAAGGTTGTAGGAAGATGAACTGAAATAACTGAAAATCAAAATTAAGCGGGGTCTGACGCATTTTGATGAAGGTATTTGCTTATCAATACCGCTATTACGATCAACGAATAAAAATGTCCAATTAATCCTTGCAGCACCGTCACCGTACGGGTGGTCGCATGAATGGGCACAATGTCTCCATAGCCAATAGTCAATTGGGTAATGAAACTAAAATAAGTCAAATCCGTGGTAACCGCCACGCCCTGTGAAAGGCCTTGAAACGCATCGGGTACTACCAGGTATAAGAAAAGATAAATCAAGGATCCAATAAAGGCCATCATTAAGTAACCGCTCACAGCACCCACCAGTATTTCTGCCGTGATTACTTTACCTCGAGATACTTGGAGGAACAGTTCAAAAGTGATAATACTGGCAAAGACTGTTACCAGACCAAGACTTATTAATTTAGCTTGATCGGTAATGGTGCGCATTTCCGAAAGAAAATCAGAAGCGGTACCTAGAAAAGCCAGTACCACCAAAACAATCACCCATTTTTTCATCTTGCGAATTACGTTGAGACTGGCCAGCAGTACTAGTAGTTGAAGCACGTTTTCAAACCACACCAGATGAGGTGATAAGCCCGCAAATGCCGGAGCCAACAACACTAAAATAAGTGATACCAGCAGGAAGGTGAATCTATAGGCGTAAAGTTTCTCTAACATAAAATTACTAGCGCGTGCTCTTTAATTGTCAGGTGATAGGATCATTACAATCAGAACTAATTGCTTGACAAGTCATGATCTTGTTTGCACTCAAATTACATTTTAAATTTCCATTTTGAAAGAGACTCTAAGAAGGGAATTAAAATAGTAAAATGCCGGACTTAAACCCAAACAGGTTTAATAAAAGTAGACACGTGGCACAGCAAGGTATATATCGAAAGTGGAATGGGTGATCTTTTCGATTAAGGAATAAAAAATGTCATCAGGAACAAAAGCACGCTCCTGATGACAGAAATAACAATTCTTAATTATAATCTTTTGCTAATTAGCATCTCCAGTATAGGTAACTGGCCCATCTTGCGCCCTGGGGTTAATACTTCCAGAAAATTGTAAACGGCCGTCTGCTTTTTTTGAGAAAATTATGGACCCTTTGGCTCTTTGAGCCTTGATGTCATGCCAGTCGAAGCTAAGACTGTTGAGGGCTTCGTCAAAATCAAATTGTATTTCTTGCTCAGCAATAAATACTGTTCCTT
>JAJCYK010000530.1 GCA_029262935.1 Cytophagales bacterium
TGGACGACCATGATTACGAGCTGATTAGCCTAATGGACTCCATGCAGCAGAACAAGGTGATTCAGAAGTTCTATAAAAGGAAAATTAAGGCCCAGGATTTTTTCTTAAAAGTTTACGATCGACAAAAGGGAAACGTCCCCCTGCAAGAAGAAATCAGCCGTTATTTAGAAACGAAACGTTCGCGGATTCTGGCCTTACTTAAAGGAAAGAACCTGTATGAAATGGGTAATGACGGGGAGCCCGCCTGGAGGCAAATAGATATTGTAAAAGAAAAAGCCTCCGTACTGTTTCATTTTCGACGAAATCAAGAAAACACCCACTATTTCCCAACTATTAAGTGTGAAGAGGAAAAGGTGGAATTTCAATATCAAAACGCTTTTATCATTTGTGACAATCCTGCCTGGATGATGGTAAAGGGACGTTTATACAGCTTTGAGAAAAATGTTGATGGCAAAAAACTAAGACCGTTTCTAAATAAAAAGTTTATCGTTATCCCTAAACAAGTTGAAGAGACTTACTATAGAAAGTTTGTGGCCCCATTGGTGGCTAGCTTTGACGTTTATGCCCGGGGATTCCACATTCAATCTGAAAGCTTTCCAGCTGAACCTATATTGACCTTCTCTAAAATGTCAGGGACCAACGGCGGCTCTGAAGTTTCTGATAAGTTGATGTTTGAATTGTCCTTCAGTTATGGACCTTACAACTATCGAGCAAACAGGATTCAAGCCATTAGCGTAAACTTAGAAAAGACAGGGGATACTTATATTTTTCATCGAGTAAAACGAAATGTAAAACTGGAGTCCAGATTTCTGGAATTTTTGAACCGTTTGGGTCTTCCTATGAAGCAAGGTTTTGCCGCTATGAACAAACCCAAGGCATTTTCCTGGTTGCATTCAAACAAACAGGCCCTGGAAGAAAAGGGCTTTCGGATACGTCAAACACAGTTAGAAAACAAGCGCTACTTCTTAGGACAGTCCTACATCAGTATCGATGTGAAAGAGAACATCGATTGGTTCGATATTCATACGGTGGTCCGGTTTGGAGACTTTGAAATTCCCTTTATTCAATTGCGGAAACTAATTCTATCCAAAAAAAACGAAATTACTTTACCCAATGGAGAAATTGGAGTAATACCGGAACATTGGTTTAAGGAGTATTCGGAACTCTTCGCATTTATGGAAGAGAAGGACTTGTCGGCAGAAATGAAGTTAAAGAAACATCATTTGGCCCTGGTCCAGGAATTGGAAAGCACCAAGTTGGCAGTGGTCACCATGAGTCAGAAATTACAGGGTCTACGTCAGTTTGATAAAATTGAAGACTTGCCTTTACCCAAGGCTTTTAAAGGGAACCTGCGTCCCTATCAGAAAGCAGGATACAATTGGCTACTTTTTCTTAACAAGTTCAACTTTGGGGGCTGCTTGGCTGATGACATGGGACTAGGTAAGACGGTGCAAACTTTGGCTATACTTCAATCTCAAAAAGAGATGGGTCAAAAGAATGCAACTTTACTGATCATGCCTACTTCTTTGATTTACAATTGGCAAATGGAAGCCAATAAGTTTACCCCCAACCTGAAAGTATTTATATATACCGGGACCAACCGAATTAAGGACATCGCTCAATTTGATGGGTATGATCTCATTTTAACCAGCTATGGAATCACCCGTTTGGATGTAGATACCCTAAGAGAATATACGTTCAACTACATTATTCTCGACGAAAGTCAGGCCATAAAGAACCCAAATAGTCATATTGCTAAAGCCGTAAAGAAACTAAATTCAAATTATCGCCTCATATTAACGGGAACACCTCTGGAAAATAGTACCCTAGATCTGTGGTCTCAGATGACCTTTATTAATCCCGGACTATTGGGGAACCAAAGCTATTTCAAAACAGAGTTTTTGACTCCCATTGAAAAGCAACAAGATAATAAGAAGACACACAAGCTAAATACAATAATAAAACCCTTTATTCTACGACGGCACAAGTCCCAGGTTGCCACAGAACTTCCTGAGAAAGTGGAAAGTATTAAATACTGTACCATGACTACTATGCAGGAAGAGTATTATGAAGAGTCCAAATCTTTCTATAGAAACAAGATTCTTCAAAGCATCGAAGAACATGGTGTTAACAAATCGCAATTTCTGTTGCTGCAAGGATTAACTCGACTACGGCAAATTGCCAACCATCCCAAACTGGTGGATTTGGAATACGCGGGTGATTCCGGCAAATTAGAAGATGTTACTCATATGCTGAACAACGCGATTAGCAAAGGGCATAAAATACTGATTTTCAGTCAATTCGTAAAACATTTGAGTTTACTAAAAACGTATTTGTTAAACAACCATATTCCATTTAGCTATTTGGACGGAGCCACAAAGGACCGTCAGCAGCAAGTGAATAATTTTCAAAATAAAAACCACATAAAAGTATTCTTGATATCATTAAAAGCCGGGGGATTAGGGTTAAATCTAACCCGTGCAGATTATGTGTTCCTGCTTGATCCCTGGTGGAATCCTGCAATTGAAGCTCAAGCCATTGATCGAGCCCACAGAATTGGGCAAGAAAACAAGGTATTCACCTACAAGTTTATTACCAAGGGGACGGTAGAAGAAAAGATCTTAGCTTTACAAAAGAACAAGATTAAACTGGCTCAGAACTTAATTACAATTGATGAAGGGTTCGTTAAAACTTTATCAAAAGATGATATTGAAACCCTACTTCAATAATCACGTGGTATTTTTCAAAACAATCTTAGTCTTGTCTGCTTTCACCATTTGTTCCATGAATTCTCGATAGGCCTCATACAACTCTGAAGCATATCGTCCCTTCTTAAATTCTAAGGTTCGGAAAAATTTAATTTGCCCCGGTTCCATCAATACTTGAAAGCTATATGAGCCAAATTCTGTGTTAAGATTTACCGGATCAGGTAGATACTCCGCATGGTATTGTTCAGGAATGTCGAATACAATAGTGTCAACCCATTTTTTGTTATAATTCAATACAATATCTTCT
>JAJCYK010000531.1 GCA_029262935.1 Cytophagales bacterium
AACGGCCACTTTGAGCTTAACGTTTTCAAGCCCATGATGATTTATAATTTATTGAATAGCGCCAGTCTCTTGGGTGATGCTTGTGCATCCTTTAATAAGAATTGCGCCGCGGGTATTGAAGCCAATCTTGAAGTGATCAAAGAGAAACTAGAGAAGTCCTTAATGTTGGTTACCGCTTTGAATCCCCATATCGGGTACGAGAACGCTGCCAAAATTGCTAAAAAAGCGCACAAGGAAGGGACCACGCTAAGAGAAGCAGCTGTTGACCTGGGTTTGGTGACCAATGAGCAATTTGATCAATGGGTCGACCCTATGGATATGATTGGGAGCCTCAAGTAAATTGGAAAACCATACGGCTATTTTACATATTGCCACATATTTTTGTAGATTCGTAATTGTTAACTAATCTTGGAATAATGAAAAAATTAGTATTGTTATGCGGGTTGTTTACATTCTTAGGGTCTGGTGCCCTGTACGCACAGTTATCCAAAGCTGAGCTCAAGGAATGGAAGAAAACTAAAAAGGCCATGGATCTTGAAGAATTCAAGACTATGATTGAAGAAAATAGCACGCTTAAGCAGCAAGTCAACCAAATGAGTGGTGATTTCGCCAGTATGGAATCCGAAGTGCAGCAAAAGCGCGAAGAGGTCAGTTCCTTGCAAGCTAAAGTACAAAACCTAGAGCAAGACTTGGCTGAGGCTCAAACCATGGATATAAGCGGGGATGAGCCAGTAAACAACACCAAAGTGGCCAAAGGTGTGGTATTTAAAGTGCAAATTGGAGCGTTTAGAAATAAAGACCTTTCTAAATATTTTAGTTCGAGCGATAACTTTGGAGGAGAAGTTGATCCTGATGGTACACAACGTTATACTTTAGGCAACTTTACTGATTACTGGCAAGCTGATAAGTTCAAGAAATACTTGCGTGAGATGGGCGTAAAAGATGCCTGGATCGTACCTTATAAAGACGGTCGTCGGGTACCCATGAAAGACGTACTTGAAGGAGTGATCTAATATTCCATTAAAATATTGATAGTCAGTAAAAAGCAGTGCTAAAATGTACTGCTTTTTTTATTCTCTCCGTTATTACATTGTTAAAAGGTGTATTTATGGAGTTTATATTCTTATTATCCGGTTTAATTATCGGTGTGACCTGTACCTATTTGGTATGGCGAAGTACTACGAGCAGCGTGATGACCAAGGAGCAATACCTTGATCTCGACAAAGAGAAATGCCTCATTTCAGATCGGTACAAGTCTGTAAAGGAGCAATATGACAAGCTTCAGGAAGCTTATAAAGAACGGGAGTTTTCAGAGCTGGATTTACGAGCAAACCTGGCTCGTTTCGAAACGGAAAAGCGGGCCCTGCAAGATAAATTGTCCAGTGAACGATTACGGCAAGAGGAAATTCATCAGCGCTATGCTACTCAATTTGAAAACCTCGCGCAGCGGCTAATTCAAAGAAATGTGCATCAGCTTACCGACATGAATGAAGAGAAATTGAATACCGTGTTGGGACCGTTGAAACAGAAGATACAATCTTTTGAAAGTCGCATTGAGGCCACCCATCAGGAGCATACTGTGGGCAGTAAGTTATTACAGCAGGAAGTGCATCGATTGGCACAATTAAATCATCAGATTTCAGAAGATGCTCGAAATTTAACTCAGGCCCTAAAAGGAAATAATAAAACCCAAGGACTGTGGGGAGAGGTGGTGTTGGAGCGAATTCTGGATAGTAGTGGCTTACAAAAGGGGCAGGAATTCTTTACCCAAGGGAATGGCCTGAAGTTGACTAATGAAGAAGGGAAAAGTCAAAAGCCAGATGTCATTGTAATGCTGCCGGAAAAAAAGCACATCATCATAGATGCGAAGGTTTCTTTAAAAGCGTATGAAGCCTATATCAATTCAGATGACGAAATTCTTCAGGCCCAACAATTAAAATTGCACATGCATTCACTAAAAGGTCACGTCAACAATTTAAGTGAGAAGTACTATCAAAAACTAGATCAATTGAGGAGTTTGGACTTTGTGCTCATGTTTCTTCCAGTAGAAGGCAGCTTGAGTATCGCTTTACAATCCGACCAGCAAGATCTCTTAACCTATGCTTGGGAAAGAAAAGTAATATTAGTCACGCCTACCACTTTGTTGGCTACGTTGAAGACCATTTCGTTTCTCTGGCGCAATGAGAAACAACATGTAAATGCTTTACAAATTGCCCGGGAAGGTGGACGAATTTACGATAAACTATGTGGAATGGTTACCGATCTTAATCAATTGGGTAAAGGATTAGGACAAGCTCAAAAGATGTACGATCTATCTATGAATAAGCTGGCCAATGGCAAAGGAAATCTAGTGTCGAGGGCCCGAAAACTTAAAGAACTTGGGGTGGATACCCATAAAAGGTTGCCCCACACAGCCTAGCTATAGGTAAAAAACGATTACCAAAATAAACAAGATGATCATCACCAAATACATGATGACATCAACTCGAATATACGGTTTCCATCGTTGATATTGTTCCTTGAGTTTTTTCAAAACAAATAGGTTCCGTGTTACCTCAATTTAAAAATATTATATTTTAAGTTTACACTGGTAATTTGTTATTTTACAGGGCATGCAGAAAAAATGGGAACAAAAGCCATCCACCGATCCATTCAAAGTTGAATCATTCGCAAAAGAGTTAAGTATCAATGAAAAACTAGCAACAATCTTGTTGCAAAGGGATATTGATACCTTTCAAAAGGCCAAAGATTTTTTTAGACCCTCCTTAGAGCATCTCCATGATCCTTTTCTCATGAAAGACATGCAAAAAGCGGTGGATAGGATTCGATTGGCGATGACTAACGAAGAGAAGATCCTAATCTATGGTGACTATGATGTGGACGGGACCACCTCTGTGGCACTGGTTTACGGGTTCCTGAGCAAACAGTACGACCATTTGGATTATTACATTCCAGACCGGTATACTGAAGGGTATGGTCTCTCTCAACAAGCCGTTACTTGGGCGTCTGAAAACGACTTTAAACTTGTTATTACTTTGGACTGTGGCATTAAGGCAAACGACTTAATAGCCCAAGGGAAGGAGTTAGGGTTGGACTTTGTTATTTGCGATCACCACTTACCTGGGGATCAATTGCCTGCCGCGGTGGCGATTTTGGATCCCAAACAATCGGATTGCAAATATCCTTATGATGAGTTATCTGGTTGTGGCGTAGGTTTTAAATTGATCCAGGCCTACTGTATAGATCAGGACATTCCCCAAGAAGTAACCTATGGCTATCTAGACCTTGTGGCTGTTAGTATTGCCGCTGACCTGGTGCCAATTACTGGAGAAAATAGAGTATTGGCGTATTATGGCTTAAGAATTTTAAACAAAAATCCCCGACCTGGACTCAAGGCCTTAATAGAGGTTAGTAAGATCAAAGGAAAGGTAACCATAACCGAAGTGGTTTTCGGGATTGCCCCCAGAATCAACGCGGCCGGACGCATTGATCATGCAAAAACGGCTGTTCAGCTACTATTAGCAGAAGCAATGGAAGCAGCTCAACCCTGGGCCATAAAAGTAAATGAAAAGAACAGTACTCGTAAGAAGGTAGATGCTAGTATTACAGTAGAAGCTTTGGCCATGATCGAGGGAAACGTGGAATCACCTGAAGCAAAAAGTACCGTTTTATATAAGGAAGATTGGCACAAAGGTGTGATAGGAATCGTAGCTTCTCGATGTATTGAAAAATATTACCGGCCTACGATCATTCTCACTGAATCTCAAGACAAAGCTACGGGTTCAGCCCGGTCTGTAGCAGGATTTGATATCTATGAAGCTATTGCGTCTTGCTCTGATCTTTTAGATGCCTATGGGGGTCACAAATATGCTGCAGGGCTTACTTTACCACTGAACAAGGTTTCACAATTTCAGAAAAGATTTGAGCAGGTAGTATCTACCACTATAACTAAGGAAATGCTAACTCCTTTGTTATCCATTGACTTAGCCGTGGAGATTGAGGATCTTAATGAAAAGTTTTACAACATTCTGAGGCAAATGGGCCCTTTTGGCCCAGGTAACAGGACACCAGTATTGGTCTCATGCAATTTGCAGGCTTATTCCAAAGCCCGTGTTTTGAAAGAGGAACACCTTAAATTTAGGGTTAAATCTGAAACAGGACACTACTTCGATGGAGTAGCATTTGGCATGGCACGTTATGTTGAGGATATTAATCAAGGTGCGGTTTTTGATTTAGCTTATACTTTAGAAATGAACGAATTTCGTGGGGAAAGATCATTGCAACTGATGGTGAAGGATATTAAAATACAAGGATGAAATTACAAGCCGACGATTTAGTAAAGACCTATGCGAAACGTACCGTAGTAAATCACGTGTCCGTGGCCGTCGAACAGGGAGAGATTGTAGGATTGTTGGGTCCTAATGGTGCAGGTAAGACCACTACATTTTATATGATTGTTGGACTAATCAAACCCAACGATGGCCAGATATTTTTGGATGGAGAAAACATCACAGATTTACCTATGTACCGCAGAGCCCAACGAGGCATCGGTTATCTGGCACAGGAACCGTCTGTATTTAGGACCTTAACAGTGAAAGAAAACTTGATGGCCGTATTGGAAATGACGGACCTGTCCAAAGACGATCAACAGCAGAGAATGGAAGAGCTGTTAGATGAATTTAGCTTAGGCCATGTTCGTAATAATAAAGGTATGGTGCTATCTGGAGGCGAAAGAAGGCGTACGGAAATTGCCCGAGCCTTGGCGGTAAATCCGAGTTTTGTACTGTTGGACGAACCTTTTGCCGGTGTAGATCCAATTGCCGTCGAAGAAATCCAAAGTATTGTAGCAAAATTAAGAGAAAAGAATATTGGCATCTTGATCACGGACCACAATGTAAATGAAACCTTGTCCATCACGGATCGGGCATATATCATGACTGAAGGAAATCTATTAAAAGCAGGGACGGCGGAGGAACTGGCCAACGACGAACAAGTAAGAAGAGTTTATCTGGGTCAGCACTTCGAACTTAAAAGGAAAATTTGAATGGCTCTAATAAACTCCATATTAACCTGGGTAATGAAAAAACGGATTCACGAAGTGGAACTGTTTATGAAACATCCTGTGGAGGTACAAAACGAGTTATTTGAGAAGCTTTTGAAGCAGGCTAAGGCCACTGAATATGGAAAAAAGTACCACTTTTCATCTATTAAAAATGCTCGAGAATACGCAGAAAGAGTACCATTGGTAAATTATGAATCCCTTTTCCCATACATATCCAGAATTATGAAAGGGGAGCAAAATATTTTATGGCCCAGCGAGATCAGATGGTTTGCCAAGTCCTCTGGGACTACTAATGCGAAAAGTAAATTTATTCCTGTATCTCCAGAAGCTTTGGAAGACTGCCATTTCAAAGGAGGCAAAGATTTGATTTCAATTTATGTCAACAACCATCCAAACACCAAGGTTTTTGATGGTAAGGGACTGGCTATTGGAGGAAGTCAGCAAATCAATGAGTTTGACTCCAACGCGAATTCTTACTATGGAGATGTTTCTGCAGTGATCATGAAAAACTTGCCCTTGTGGGCACAATTCGTGCGCACACCAAGTTTGGAAATTGCTCTAATGGATGAATGGGAAGAAAAAATTGATCGTATGGCGGAAGCCACTGCCAATGAAAACGTAACCAGCATTAGCGGCGTTCCTACTTGGACCATACTTTTGTTGCAGCGCATATTGGAAGTAAAATCTGCAAAGACCATAAATGAGGTTTGGCCTAACCTGGAGGTTTTTCTCCATGGAGCGGTGGCCTTTACACCTTACCGATCCTTGTTTGAGTCTTTAATTGGCAAACCAAACATGCGATACTTTGAGACGTACAATGCTTCTGAGGGGTTTTTTGGTATACAAGATAGGTCTCAATCGGAGGAGTTATTGCTAATGCTTGATTATGGTATATTCTATGAGTTTATTCCTTTTAAACACATAGAGGAAGAAAATCCTCCCACTATTGGTTTGGAGCAAGTAGAACTGGGTAAAACTTATGCCATGGTAATCTCTACCAATGCTGGCTTGTGGCGGTATCAAATTGGCGACACGATTAGGTTCACCTGTGTAGATC
>JAJCYK010000532.1 GCA_029262935.1 Cytophagales bacterium
TAATCTAATAAAACATTATGCTAAAAAATAAATTCGCGCATTTCTCAGCTTTGATACTGATTGTCACCGGCATGAGTTGGTTTCCAGCGTGGTCCCAGGAGTGGCAGACATTGACTCCAAATAAAATGAACGGCTGGACTCAAAAGGGAGGAGTGGCAGATTATCAATGGTCGGATGGTGTAATCGTGGGCACGACTGTCGGGAATACTCCAAATAGTTTTTTGACTACAGATACCCATTATGGTGACTTTATTTTGGAATTTGAAGTATGGGTGGATCCTGCGATAAACTCCGGAGTGCAAATACGAAGTCACAGTATACCCGATTATCAAAAAGGTAGAGTGCATGGGTACCAAGTGGAGTTGGATCCCAGTGCCCGAGCCTTTAGTGGTGGTATTTATGATGAAGGCCGTCGGTTTTGGCTTTATCCATTATCTCGAAATGAAAAGGGCAGAAAAGCTTTTCGAAATGGGCAATGGAATAAAGTAAGGGTAGAAGCGATATCCAGCTCAATCAGAACATGGATCAACGGTGTCCAGTGCTCAAATTTGACCGATGAGTTAACGGCCAGTGGATTCATAGGACTTCAAGTCCATAGTGTAGCGTCTGATTTGGTCGGAAGGCATATCAAATGGAAGAAATTACGGATCTTAACTACAGACTTAGAAGATTTTCGCTGGGATAGCGACCCTCAAGTACCTGAGCTCAGTTATTTGGTTAACAAACTCTCCATAATGGAGAAACGGAAAGGATGGCGCCTGCTTTGGGATGGCAAATCCTCCCAGGGTTGGCGTAGTGCCAGATCATCTGATTTTCCAGCTGAAGGGTGGACACATGATACTGGGACGTTAACGGTACACGCCACTGATGGGGGGGAGTCTACGGGGCCTGGAGATATTATTACCGAAGAGCAGTTTGCAGATTTTGAGATGGAACTGGAGTTTATGCTAACCACTGGGGCGAATAGTGGAATTAAATATTTTGTAGACCCTGATCTCAACAAAAGTGTGGGATCGGCTATTGGATGTGAATTTCAGTTATTGGATGATAAAGTCCATCCCGATGCTACTAAGGGTGTAAATGGGAACCGGACCTTAGCTGGGCTGTATGACTTAATTGCCCCAGAGAACTTGTCAGTGAAAGGACGTGACAAGGAATTCAAAGGTATTGGCGTCTGGAATAAGGCCAGAATTGTTTCAAAAAATGGTATAGTAAGTCATTGGCTGAACAACCAAAAAACCGTGGAATACGATCGCAATTCTCAAATGTTCAAAGCCTTAGTGGCTTACAGCAAATATCAACAATGGCCAAGTTTTGGGCAATGGTCTAAGGGGCATATATTGCTCCAGGATCATGGTAACACCGTGCATTTCCGCAGCATTAAAATACGTGAACTTTAAAAAACACAAGTGATGACATACCACAAGTCAAGAAGAACATTTATCAAAAAAAGCGTGCTCACCAGTGCAGGGCTAGCAATAGGGCTAAGTGCTAAAAGCTACGGCAGGATTATAGGAGCCAACGACCGTGTAAATTTGGCTGTGGCAGGGCTCAATAGCCGGGGGAATGCGCACATCAGTGCCGCTCGTAATATGGGAAATAAGGCCAAGGTTGTAGCATTGTGTGACGTTGATAACAGGATCTTTAAAAAAGCTCAAAAGCAGTTTTCCGGGTACTTGGACTCCAAAACCAAAACTTTTCAAGACATCAGGCTGCTTTTGGAGGACAAAGATATCGATGCCATTACCGTGGCCACGCCGGATCATTGGCATGCCCCAATGGCAATAATGGCTATGCAAGCGGACAAACATGTGTTTTTAGAAAAACCATGTAGTCATAACCCTCAAGAGGGTGATTGGCTTATTAAGGTTCAAAAGCAAACCGGGATGAAGCTTCAAATTGGAAACCAGCAGCGATCATCACCTACCTCCATTGAAGTTATTGGAGAGATAGGCAAAGGTCTGATTGGTAAAGTAAGTTATGCCAAGGCTTGGTACGCCAATACTCGAGGGTCTATTGGGCAGGGGAAATCTGTCTCTGTTCCATCTTGGCTTAATTGGGATCTTTGGCAAGGCCCAGCACCTAGAAAAGAATATAAGGACAATTTGGTGCATTACAACTGGCACTGGTTTTGGAATTGGGGGACCGGAGAGATTAATAATAATGGTCTACATGAGTTGGATATTTGTAGGTGGGCCTTAAATGTACAAAAGCCTATAGAGGTTACTTCATCTGGAGGGCGTTATCATTTTTCCGACGACTGGGAGTTTTATGATACACAAGTGGCTAGTTTTCAATTCGAAAGCGGTGCTATGATCAACTGGGAAGGCCGTAGCTGTAATGGGTTTCCTTTACACAATAGATCCAGAGGAGCATCTGTTCACGGAGATGCCGGTACTGTAATCTTGGATAGAGGAGGCTATGAGGTATATGATAAAGGCGGGAAACTAATAAAAGAAAGAAAGGAAGGAGACGCCAATGCCAGCGCGGCACAGGACTTAGTAGGTTTAGGAGGTTTAGATAATTATCACATGCTAAATTTCCTACATGCAATTCAAAAAGATGAGCCTCTCAACTCGCCGATTAAGGAAGCGAATGATAGCAACCTCCTATGTCATCTGGGAAATATAAGTCAAAAAACAGGGAAAGTACTTACAATTGACCCTGTTACCGGCAAGCCTAATGACCCAGAAGCCCAAAAAATGTGGACACGTCAATATGAGCCGGGTTGGGAACCTAAAGTATGAGGCTCTTTAAGAAGAAGGATCAGGCCACATTGCAGCATTTGGACCAATGTTATAGTTGGAAATGCGACGACTGGGATGATCTGATAAACAGAGAAGGCCTTCATGATTACCTGCTTGAGAAGATAAAAAAATTACCTCGGGTAGATTCCTCCATTTTAAATCAATCCAACTTTGATCCGCCCATAAACAGACAAGAGGTATGGGCGGCTGGTGTTACCTATTTAAAAAGCAAAGAAGCCCGCATGGGTGAATCGCGTAAATCTGGCGGCGATGTTTTTTATGATAAGGTGTATGACGCTCCTAGGCCTGAGTTGTTTTTCAAAGCTACTTTACAACGCACGGTAGGTACTGGTGATAATGTTAATATTCGAAAAGATTCTACCTGGAACGTCCCGGAGCCTGAGCTGACATTATTCATCAATTCCAATGGGAATATTCAAGGATATACTGTGGGAAATGATATGAGTAGTAGAAGTATAGAAGGTGAAAACCCCTTATACCTTCCCCAGGCTAAAGTTTTCGAGCGATGTGCGGCACTGGGCCCGTGTCTTTATATTCCTCAAAATCCCATCGATGAAGAAGCGGAAATCCTTATGGAAATCAGGAGAAACGAGAATTTAATGTATAAAGACCGTGTAAGGATCAGTCGAATGAAACGGACGCACACTGAACTGGTGGATTATTTGTTTGAGGAATGCGAATTTAGTCATGGAGTGTTTCTAATGACGGGTACTTGTTTGGTACCTAATGATGAATTCACTTTAAATGTTAATGATCAAATAATCATTTCAATAGACCACATTGGTACGCTGGTCAATAATGTGAGTCAGCTAGAAAGATGATACTCAATTGGAAGTAGTTGGGTGGTAGTTTTGGCAATAAGAAGATAAACTGTCAACAGCTACCGTTAACCCTAGTTTGCCAGCTGCTTGAAAACTATCACAAGCCAAAACTTTTTGATTCAAACTTTGAGCTGATAGCCCTTTAATATAGTAAGCCATTCCTACGTCACTTCTTATGTCTAAGCATCTGTCAACGGCGGTGATCGCTGAATCAAATAATCTAAGTTTATGGAAGCAGTAAGCCATACCCAGATAGGCATCGTAAAAATTTGGCTTTGAATTTAGGATAAACTCATAATGACCAATGGCTTTATCATACCTATTAAATACGAATGTATCCAATTCACCCATTTGGTAATAAGCACTATCTAAGTTGGGCAGCAGCCATGTGGCCTCTTCAAACGAAGTGTAGGCTTTTTCATAGAGATTTTGCTGGTAGGAAAGTTTTCCTTGTAAAAATTAGAGTCTGGATCTCAAACTATCCGATGGGTTTGCTTGTAAAGCCAAATTAATGTGATTTACCGTTAACTGATTTTCAGCATGTTGACTAAAGCAAATATCTGCCATCAGGAAATGAGTGGTGGCTTGATACGGATTAAATACTCCCAGGGACTGTTTTAGATTAAAATACGAAGCAGAATACCTTTTGTTTTCATAATTGCTAAGTCCTCTTTGAAAATTATACCGGGCGTTATAACGCAACAAGATAAATGAAGATATGATTACTACTGCCAAAATAAAGATCACTGAAACCCCGCCTAAAACTTGAGCACGCCGGGTAAACGTGCGTTTGGCTGCGCGAGCCATTCTCGGTGCTGGGGGCGGTTGACCATACGTAACCTTAGTGACAGGAGTACCATAACGTATTTTAAAGTCATACTTGCTTTTTGCAGTAGGATTTGATAGCGTTTTATAAGCTTCTGAAATAAGTTTAAACTGCTCTAAAGCTAAGTTGTTTTGAGGGTTTCTGTCTGGATGATAGGTCTTCGCCAACTTGTGAAAGGCTTTTTGAATAGTTTTAGCGCTTGCAGTGGTTGGTATTCCTAATATTTGGTAAAAGTTCTGCGGCATTGCCTCAAAATATTAATTTGATCCTTAACCTAACGTACAAGCTTACAAAATCATTTATGAATTGAAGAAAATTTCTTACCAGGTAAGCATTTAATTAACCCCTCAAACTCCAAATGGAGTAAGAGAGACCCCATGCGATTTATAGGTATTTGTGCTTTCCAACTGATTTCATCTATATGTACACCTGTTGGCTGTTCACGAAGAATATGAATAATTCGTTGTTCTTCCTCAGTTAATTTGGACTGAGTAGGTACTTTAATACCCTGATTCGGGTGCCAATTCAAAGTAGTGGAAACATCTTCAGGATTACGTAATATGGTGGCTTTCCCATGTTGAATTAACTGCAAGCAGCCTTGGCTGCTAGGGTTATTGATAGCACCCGGAACGGCAAACACAGGTCGTCCGAAATCACTGGCTAATTTGGCCGTGATTAACGCCCCCCCACGGTTCTGGGCTTCAACTACTATTAAAGCATCGGACAAACCAGCTATGATGCGATTTCTTTTAGGAAACTGAAAAAAATCTGGTTTGGTACCAAACTTTAATTCACTGAGCAAACCTCCTTTTTTTAACATCTTTCCGGCAGTAGCCTTATGGCCTCTTGGATAAATCGTGTCCAGCCCGTGACCC
>JAJCYK010000533.1 GCA_029262935.1 Cytophagales bacterium
AACGATCATGCAGAAGGCCGAATTCCAGAGTTTATATTCTTGGATTTAAACATGCCCATTATGAACGGGTTTGAGTTCCTAGATCACTTCGACAAACTTTCGGAAAGGATAAAGTCACAAACAAAGGTGGTCATGGTAACCACTTCGTATCACCACCAAGATCGCGAGACTGCTTTGAACCATCCTCATATATATGGCTACATTTTAAAACCTGTCAGTCATGACCAAATCAACTTACTAAAGCAGGATGTACGCTCTTCAAGAGTAGGTTAATTTGTGAAGACGTGATAATTAGAGCAATACTTTTTGTTGTTTAGTCAGAGAATGTATATTTGTCTGGTTTTAAAACAACCTTATACCCCAAATTTATGATTAAGGCCAAAGTTGCTGGCATTGGGCATTACGTTCCGGAGAAAGTAGTAACCAACTTCGATCTCGAGAAAGTAATGGATACCAGTGACCAGTGGATTAGAGAACGTACAGGCATATCCGAGAGACGTTATTTTAATCCTGAAACGGATACCGTTGCCAATATGGCTGCCAAAGCCGCTCGTAAGGCCGCTGACCAGGCGAGTCTCGACATTAAGGACATTGATTTCATCGTATTTGCCACCATCACCCCAGACTACTTTTTCCCAGGTTCTGGCGTCTTGTTGCAGCGGGAATTGGGGCTTGAAGGCATCGGGGCATTAGACATTCGCAATGCTTGTTCTGGTTTTATATACGCACTATCCGTGGCGGAACAATACATCAAAACAGAGAGCTATCGTAACATTTTAGTGATAGGGGCTGAAATACAATCTTCAGCTCTGGAGCTGACGGATCGTGGCAGAGGTGTTTCCGTGATTTTTGCCGATGGGGCAGGTGCGGTAATTTTGCAGCCAGCTGCAGCTGATGAAAACCAAAAGATTCTTTCCACTCATCTGCATGCCGACGGGCGTTATGCCGAAGAGTTGTATGTTAAAGACCCCGGAAGTAGTCGCCACGAGCGGCTTACCAAGGAGATGATCGATGAAGTGGGTATTCGTGCTCACATGAATGGTAACATGGTATTTAAACATGCGGTGGTGAAATTTCAGGAAGTAATTATGGAGGCCCTTACAGCAAACAACTTAGAGGTTTCCGATATTGATTTGTTAATCCCCCATCAAGCGAACTTGCGGATAAGTCAGTTTATTCAAAAACAACTGGGATTGTCAGATGAGCGGGTATTCAACAACATTATGCATTATGGCAACACGACTGCCGCCTCCATTCCTATCGCCATGAGCGAAGCCAGGGAAAAAGGACGATTAAAGGAAGGCGATCTTTTATGTATTGCAGCTTTTGGCAGTGGTTTTACCTGGGCATCTGGTTTAATTCAATTCTAATCTCTTATGAAGACCGAACATTATAATCCAAGCCAAATTGAAGTTGAGATGGCCTATGCTCTAACTGAGTTGAAGTCTCAACTAGGCAAGTTCCTTACACACAACACCATTGAAAGCATCGAAAATCACATTCAAGAGGATAATCCGATGTTGATATTTCGCTTGCAAGACAAAGATGGTGATCCTCATGAGGTAGTGGTGAAGATAATCCAACGTGCAGATAAGTTTTAGGGATTAGCCTTGCGCTTTTTGTAAAGTAAACTTGAAGGAACTTCCTTTTCCTTCTTCACTTTCAGCCCAGATCTTTCCGCCATCCAATTCCAGAAATTCCTTACACAACAGGAGTCCAATACCCGTTCCTGCTTCGTTAGCCGTACCCATTTTTGAATAGTGGCTTTGGGTATCAAAAAGCCGTTCCAGGTCCTGTTGTCCAATACCGACTCCAGTATCACTTACAGATAACGTTATCTGATCGCCATCAGTCTTAGAAGTAATGTTGATCTGTCCCTTTTTATGGGTGAACTTGATGGCATTCATAATTAAGTTACGAATGACCAAGCTCAGCAAGTTTCTATCCGTAAAAGCATAACAATCTACAGGGACGTCGTTGTGGATCTGCAGCTGTTTATGCTCAGACATTGGGTCAATAATCTTAATGTTTTCTTCATTTATTTGCTGTAACTGAATCTCTTCACGATTTAAGTTAATCCCTTGCATCTGGGACTTTGACCAATTCAAAAGGTTGTCAAGCAAATAGGTTAAACCCTGTACTTCGTTGTTCAAACTACTGCTTTGGGTCATTAACTCTTTGTAATTGAGGTGCCCGGATTTAAGTAATCCCAAAAGTCCGGATACCGCGGCGATGGGTCCTCTCAGGTCGTGGGAAATTACTGAGAGCAATTTGTCTTTGACCAGGTTAAGCTGTTTTAACTCTTCTCGTTGGGCGGTAATGGCTTTGTTTTGATTTTGGATGTTTTGCGTCCGTTCTTGTACCAAATCTGTGAGCATGACATTGCGTCGTTTCAACTCGATCGCCCGTAAATAATACAGGAAGGCACCCAAGGCGATCAACAAGATGGATAACAGAATATAAAACCAATAGGTCTGATAAAAATAAGCCTGCTGCCGGACCTTAATGAATGCCGGTTTGCGATTCCATATACCGTCATTGTTAGATGCTATTACTTTAAACATGTAATCTCCCGGAGGAATGTTCGTGTAATACGCCGTACGACGATCTCCAGCATCTACCCAATCTTCATCAAAATTTTCCAGTTTATATTTAAACCGTACTTTGTCTGGAGCATAAAAACTCAAACCCGTATAGTGAAACTCCAGTCGTCGGACCCCGGCTTCTAAGTGCATGATCCCCGATAACGAACGTTGCTCGTCGTCCGATCGCACTAAAGTAAGGGCTGTTTTGGGTAAAACCTCATTTAATGGTATTTGCTCGGAATCAACAATGGTAATACCGCTCAAGGTGGAGATCCATAGTTTGCCATCCTTGGTCTGTGTGGATTTAGAAGCAGCAGTAATCTGAGTACTTCTCAACCCGTCCGCGCGGTCAAATACTCTTGACTCTACAATCCGGTCCGTTTTTCTGGACACCAAATCACGTACGTCGTTTAAGGTGGCACGCATTAATCCTCGGTCGCTAGTAAACCACAATTGGCCTCTATCGTCAAGGATTACTTGAAAAATATTATTACTAATCAGGCCGTGTTGTTGGTTAATATTAAACTCCAGGGTGTCCTGAAGGTAAGTAACTCCCCGATTGGAACTGAACCAGAATGAACCGTCTTGGTCTTGGAAGATGTTAAAAATAATATCGTTAATGGCATCTGTGGACAAGGCGCGATCAAATTTTCCTTCTTTATGTACGTAAACACCTCCACCATCAGTGCCCACCCACAATTGGTTCTGACGATCTACGTACAACGACATAACAAATTGATCCCTTAATCCAGACTCTACGCCGTAAATCTCAATTTGTCCATCTTTAATGCGGTTTAGGCCATTGGCAGTTCCTACCCACAAGTTTCCATCTTGATCCTCGATCACCCGCCGGGTATTATTACTAGATAAACCATCGGCAGTAGTATATCTTTTGACAATTTTCTCTCCATCAAACTGCACCAATCCCCGATAAGTACATAGCCATAATCTTGATTGAGAGTCTCGAAACACATCTCGTATTCGATTACCAGCAGTGCGTCTTCCTAAACTAAAGGTGTTTAAGACACCATCCTTGAGACATGTTAGCCCGTTGTCTGAACCAATCCAAACGGTGGTATCGTCTTCATAAGTAACGTTAATTACATTATGGGGCAGGCCTTCAGGTATCCCTACATTAAGAAACTTACCTTGTTTCAACCGGTTGAGACCGCCACGATAAGTCCCTACCCAGATATTGGCTTCATCATCTTGGTAGAGGCATTGCACAATGTTGTCAGTAAGGCCTTGACTGCGCGATAATATTTCGAAAGCACCATCAAACCGACGTAGTCCGTCGTTGGATCCCATCCATATATTCCCTTCCAAGTCTTCATAAAAAGCGTTGGTAAACACTTGAGGCGCTTGAGCCAGAGAGTCCATACTATGAGGTCCGTTGTCATCAATCATGGTTACTCCCCTATCTGTCCCTACCCAAATTCTGCCCTGAGAATCTCCGTATACCGCCCGGACAAAATCGCTAGGTAAACCATTTCCACTGGTGAGGTTCAGCAGGTTTCCCGCATCCATGACAAACAACCCGTTGGTGGTGGTGCCCACCCATATTCGGTTGCGATCATCGGCATATAGTGCACTTACATTGCGATAAGAGAGAGGGCCGTTTGTAATTCGACTTAAGGTATCGTTGACCATGCGGGCCAGTCCAAAGCGAGTACCTACCCAGATGGTTCCATCGGTCCCTTCCTCCAACGCGGTAACCATGGAACTGCGGATAATACTATCTGTATTGAAAAACGTAAATTGGTCCTGGTCCATCTTGACCAAACCTCCACCGTTAGTCCCAATCCAGAGTTGATCCTTACTATCAACCAGTAATGCAGAGAGGTTATTGGTTTTTAAAGCAGGGGTATTTCCTTTGTCAAAAATTCGAAATTCCACCCCGTCAAAGCGTACCAGACCATTAAAGGTGGCTAACCATTTATACCCTTGGGCCGTTTTAGCAATATCCAAAACGGCATTGGTAGGCAGCCCATCCTCATTATCCCAGCTATCCACGGAATACTGAGTAATAGGCATTCGTTCCTCCAGGCTTCTAAGTGGAATCGTTTCTTGTCCGTGCAAGCTAACTAGGCTGCAAAGACTTATCACTAACCATATAAATCTCATAATGTAACTATCTCAGGAACAACATCTCCCGATACTTGACCAAGGGCCAATCCTCATCATCTACAATAAGCTCCAATTTATCAACTGAATGCCTAATCTCATCAAAATACTTCTTTTTAATGTCGTCACAATAGGCTAAGGCTTTTTTTCTAGTGTCCTCAATTTGATTGATCCTTTTTCTTTCTTTGGTCATATCAATACAATTGTTTTGAATAGTATCGATACTTAACGACATGCGTTCGATGGTGGCAACGACAGATTTGTTATCTACTCCTAAACTTTTCAGGCCATTGGCATTCTCAATAAGTTTATTCTGATAAGCTATAGCTGTGGGTACAATGTGATTCATAGCCAGATCGCTCATGATCCTTGATTCGATCTGGATCTTCATAATATAGTTCTCCAGCATGATCTCATTTCGAGCTATTAGCTCAATCTCTGAAAATACCTTGTGTCTTTTGAACAAAGATTTTGCCTTCCTCTCCAAATAGGCATCCAAGGCTCTTGGGGTGTTCTTTACGTTTGACAAGCCTCTTTTTCGTGCCTGATCTTCCCAAGATTGGGAATAGCCATCTCCTTCAAACCGTATTTCTTTGGACTTTGCAATATACTCTCGCAGAATTTCCACAATAGCGATTTTCTTCTCCATGCCTTTATCCACACGGCCTTCCAGTTCTTTATTGAATAGGTTCAGCTGTTCGGCAACCGCTAAATTTAAGACGGTCATGGGCTGGGCCACATTGGCATCTGATCCTACAGCTCGAAATTCAAACTTATTACCTGTAAAGGCAAAAGGTGAAGTACGGTTGCGGTCTGTATTATCCAAAATGATTTCAGGAATTTTATCAATCCCCAGTTTCATGTACATGTTATCACCTTTGTTGATCTTGATGTTGCCATTTTGCTCTAACTCATCAAGAATGGCGGTCATTTGTGCTCCGATAAATACGGAAATAATGGCCGGCGGTGCTTCATTGGCCCCTAACCGGTGATCATTACCTGCAGAAGCGATGCTGGCCCGTAGTAGATCTGAATATTCATAAACTGCTTTAATGGTGTTTACAAAAAATATCAGGAATATCAAGTTCTCCCGGGCGCTGCTACTGGGTTGGTACAAGTTTACCCCAGTATCCGTAATGAGAGACCAGTTGTTGTGCTTACCACTCCCGTTTAAACCCGCAAAAGGCTTTTCATGAAAAAGGACCTTCAGGTCGTGCCTGCCAGCCACCTTATCCATGACATCCATCAATAATTGGTTGTGGTCCGTAGCCACATTAATATCTTCGTGTAAGGGTGCTACTTCAAACTGGCTGGGAGCTACTTCATTGTGGCGCGTGCGTACGGGAATGCCCAACTTTAAAGCCTCCAGTTCGAACTCTTTCATGAAATTAAAAGCCCTGGTAGCGATTGAGCCAAAATAGTGATCATCCAGTTGCTGGCCCCGGGCCGGGTTATGTCCAAAGATGGTCCTTCCTGACATGACCAGGTCCGGTCTGGCACTAAAAAGTGCCTTATCAATGATAAAGTACTCTTGTTCAATGCCTAACGAAGGAGTAACTCTCGTGACGTTTTTATCGAAATGTTTACAAATTCTGGTAGCCGCCTTATCTACTGCCTCTACTGCTTTTAACAAAGGGGCTTTATAATCCAACGTTTCCCCTGTAAAAGACACGAATATGGTGGGAATGCATAAGGTAGTGTCCAGAATAAAAATTGGAGAGCTGGGGTCCCAAGCGGTGTAACCCCGAGCTTCAAAGGTACTGCGTATGCCCCCACTGGGGAAGGACGAGGCATCAGGCTCTTGTTGCACCAGCTCACTGCCCTTAAACTTCTCCATACCGGAAAATGCATCGAAGAAGGAGTCGTGTTTTTCCGCGGTAGCCCCTGTCAAAGGTTGAAACCAATGAGTAAAATGTGTAGCACCCTTGGAGAGCGCCCAGGATTTGATAGCCACAGCTATGACATTGGCGGTGTCCGCTTCAATTTTACGACCTTTTCGGATAGCTTCTACTACTTTATCGAAAGTGTCTGGAGACAAGGACTGCCTCATTTGCTCCAAACCAAAAGTGTTTTCTCCGAAGAAGTCACTGGTTCTTTTTGTATTAATGGGCACTTTTACCTCTTTTCTTTGTTGTACTAAATCAAGTGCCTTATACCGTTGATAAGCCATGCGCTCTTTATTTGTCAGAAATTGTAAATGGTTATATAAATTTGTGGTAAGTTATAGATTTTCCGGGAATTCGGCGCATTTTAAATTGATGATTGGCCGTGTAAAACCTCACAATTAATGAAACCCAGAATCCTTTTCCTTTTTTATTATTTCTGTTTTTGGTTAGGGTATTTTATTCTATTCAGAGGGATCTTCCTGCTGTATCATTTTGATCGCTCTGCCGCATTATCTCAAGATCTCATTTTTGGGATATTCGAGCATGGCCTGCGCATGGACCTTTCTTTTACTTCCTATTTAAGTTTGGTGATCTTTTTTCTAGTAGCATTAAGTACTTTATTGCCCACACGTTTGGTTTCAGGAATGGTCAAATGGTACACCTTACCGGTCCTGGCTTTCTTGTCGTTTATCTGTGTAGCAGATCTGGAGCTTTTTACAGAATGGGGATTTAGATTGGACGCTACGCCCCTGACATACATTTCGACCCCTCGTGAAATGGCAGTTTCTGCTTCCTCCAGTCCTTTTGTCCTTTTGATCTCTTCCATAGTTATTATCACAGTAGTCAGTTACTGGTTTTATCGAAAACGTATCCATCACCTCATTCACGACTTCCCCAAAGTTCATTTAGCCCACGGAGTGCTGTTTCTATTACTCACTGCTGGCCTTATTATACCCATTCGTGGCGGATTGCAATTAGCACCCCTTAACCAAAGCGTCGCCTTCTTCTCCAAAAACGACTACGCCAATCAAGCCGCACTTAATGTGCCCTGGAACGTCTTCAGGTCCATTACGAAACAGGCCTATTCTGTAAAGAATCCTTACCTTTCTGCAGAAGCTACCGAGGCTCAAAACCAAGTAAAAAAATTTTATAAGAAACACACCACGGGTACTCCTGTATTACTTAAATCTTCTCGCCCCAATATAATCTTAGTTTTATGGGAAAGCCTGACCTCCAAGGCTTCGCCGATACTAGGTGGAAGTTATGAAAACGTGTTGCCAGAACTTGAGGGGCTTTTAAAGGAGGGGATACTATTTGAGAATTTGTACGCCAGCGGTGACCGCAGTGATAAGGGTATTGTTTCCGTATTAAGTGGTTACCCTGCTCAACCTAAGCGGTCAATCGTTAAAATCCCTAACAAATCGTCGCAATTGCCCATGGTCACTCATTCATTCAATGACCAGGGGTACCACACCTCTTTTTATCACGGTGGCGAGTTAGAATTTGCCAATATTAAAACCTACCTACTACATGGTGACTTTGACACGGTATTGGGAAAGGGTGCTTTTAATAAAAATGACATGAACTCAAAATGGGGAGCACATGATCATGTGGTGTTTGATAAAGTTCTGGAGGATATGCAAAATCCCCATGAACCCTTTTTCAATATGATCTTTACGCTTAGCAGTCATGAACCTTTTGAGATTCCTATAGAGAGCAAATTCCCTGGAGAGGATCTTGAGAGCATGTACCTCAGTTCGCTTTATTATACAGATCAAAGTTTGGGAAACTTCATTCGGAAAGCCAAACAACAACCTTGGTATGACAATACTTTGGTTATTGTCTTAGCGGATCATGGCCATCGTTTGCTTAACCATCAAGGCCGTTTTCAAAAAGAAAAATATCATGTACCCATGGTGTGGTTTGGAGGGGCCCTGGCCGTACGAGATACCGTTATCAGTAAACACTGCTCTCAAACAGATTTAGCTACCACCTTGCTCAATCAGTTGGATATGGATCACACCTCATATGCTTGGAGCAGGGATATTTTGAACCCTCAAAGTTCCGATGGGTCCTTCTATGTCTTTAATGAAGGTATTGCATTGATCGATTCTACTGGGTCTACCATCTACGACCATCAAAGCGGGCACTTGTTGGACTCCAGTGCATGGGCTTTCGTTGAAAAAAAAGCTTTGTGTAAGGCCCATTTGCAAGCCGCCTATGCAGACTTTCTTAATAAATAGCTAACTTTGTGGTCTTATGAAAAAGGTGGCCTTTTACACACTGGGGTGCAAACTCAATTTTTCGGAAACCTCCACATTAGCCAGGCAGCTAAAGGAACGGGGTTATCAACAGGTTGATTTCGAAGCATCCCCGGATGTATTTGTAATTAATACTTGTTCTGTCACAGACAATGCCGATCGTAAGTGCCGGAAAATTGTTCGGGATGCTCAAAAGCATGCACCGGATGCCTTTATCGCTATAGTGGGTTGCTATGCACAATTGAAGCCACAAGAGATTGCCAATATTCCTGGTGTAGATGCCGTATTA
>JAJCYK010000534.1 GCA_029262935.1 Cytophagales bacterium
GGGTACACGACATTATATATATACCAGATATAGACTTATAATAGATGAAATTTAATAAATACTTCGCCACGTTCATTTGCATTTTCATTGGGACCGCGATGGGCTATTCGCAAGAGAAGAGTTGGACCTTCCAAGAATGTGTTACCTATGCTTTGGAAAACAACTTAAACGTAAAAAGAAGCGAGTTAAATGTAAAGTTTGATGAGGTCAACCTGACTCAATCCAAAGCGGATTTATTTCCTAATTTAAACTTAGGTTCGCAATACGGTATCAATTGGGGTCGATCAATTGACCCTACCACCAACTTATTCATATCTCAACGAATTACCTCTTTAGGTGCGCAAGCCAGTAGTTCAGTAACTGTTTTTGGGGGCTTACAAAAACTGAATACCATCAAACAGAACAAAATAAACTTGCAAGGAAGTAGTTCAGATCTGGATAAAGCGCGCAACGACGTTACTTTTGACGTCATTACATTTTACACCAATGTGGTGTTCAATCAGGAACTGCAAGCAACAGCCAAATTACAATTGTTAACTACAGAAAAGCAATTGGAGCGCACTCAAAAATTGGTAGATGCAGGTTCTCTGGCGCTATCTGAGGTGCTTGATTTACAATCGCAAGTAGCAAGCAATGAATTGGAGGTAATTAATGCGGAAAACAGTTTAAACCTGGCCCTACTTAATTTAAAGCAATCCCTACAAATGCCTGCAAGCGAACAGTTGCAAATAGTAGTGCCTGACATTGATGCCACGGACTATAGCTTTTTAGGCTTGTCTGCGCAAGATATTTATCATCAAGCAGAGCTCACCCAACCGGAAATAAAAAGTGCGGACCTGGGGGTACAAAGCTCTCAATTAGGAGAGAAGATCGCCAAAGGTGCACAATATCCTTCTTTGAGTTTAGGGTACAACATGTTTACGAATTATTCCGATGCATTAAATCCACTACAAGTAGCTGATGGTACTTTTGGTGAGCCGGATGAAATTCCCAATGCTGGATTTTTGGCAGGCGATCCTACGCAATTGATTACCCTTTTAAACCCCAACCCTAACTTCACCTCTGTACAAAATAATGTCGGGGATCAATTTAACGATAACCTGAGTAGGGCTTTAACTTTCACCTTATCGGTGCCGTTATTTAACGGACTGTCTACTCGTTCAGGAATCCAACGTGCTACCATCAACCGAGCACAAGCAGAAATCAACGCAAAAGAAGTAAGAAACCTTTTGAGACAAATAATTGAAACGGCGTATAACGACGCCCTGTCAGCTTCGAAAGCATATGGGGCTTCTCAGAAACAAGTTCAAGCACTGGAAGAAAGCTTTCGGGTTACCGAAAAGCGATATAACTTAGGTGCTGTAAATTTTGTTGATTACCAAATTGCTCAAAATAACTTATTCGGCGCTAAATCTGATTTAGTACGAACGAAGTACGATTATATATTTAAAACCAAAATTTTAGATTTTTATCAGGGTAACCCTATAGAGTTTTAGACATGGCGAAAAAGAAGAAATCCAATAAATTATATTACATACTAGGCGGGACTATAGGCTTGTTGGTGCTACTGGCAATAATAGGAAAGTCCACTGGGGTACTGGGTAATAAAAATCAAACAGAGGTTACTATTGCTACTTCTGGCTTAGATGATATCATCGAAACGGTTAGTGCTTCTGGAACAGTGCAACCGGAGGTGGAAGTAAAAATCAGTCCGGATGTACCCGGTGAAATAATTGAACTTCACGTGGAAGAGGGGGATTCGGTTAACGTACAGGATTTACTAATCAATATCCGACCGGATAACTTTCAATCTGCTTTGGAGCGTAGCACGGCAAATCTGAATCAGCAAAGGGCAAACCAAGCAAGTACTGAGGCCCGATTATCCCAAGCACATGCGGAATTCATCAGAGCGCAAAAGGATTTTGAGCGTAATAAAAACCTATATGCAGAAAAGGTTATCTCTGATGCCGAGTACGAAAGCGCGGAGGCTGGTATTCAAGTAGCAACACAGGATTTGGAATCGGCCCGTCAAGGAGCTCAGGCAGCTAAGTTTACCGTTCTTAGCTCTCAAGCCTCTGTAAACGAAGCACAAGAAAACCTTAGTTTGACTAGTGTATTTTCCCCCATGAATGGAATAGTTTCTAAATTAAGTGTAGAAAAAGGAGAAAGAGTAGTGGGAACCAGTCAGATGGCAGGTACTGAAATGATGCGTATCGCGGATTTAAACCGAATGGAAGTAAGGGTTGATGTTAATGAAAATGATATAATTAGAGTTTCGGTAGGAGATACTGCCGATATAGATGTGGATGCTTATTCCTATACAGGCAAAAAATTCAAAGGATTAGTAACGCAAATTGCAAACACCGCGAAAGACAAAGTGTCAGAAGACGCGGTAACAGAGTTTGAAGTTCGTATCCGAATACTGAATGAGTCTTATGCTGATTTACTAAAAGAAAAGGCCCGTTCTCCTTTTCGCCCTGGAATGACAGCCAGTGTTGATATTATTACTACTCGTAAAAATGATATTTTGGTAGTACCTCTTTCGGCTGTCACCACCAGAGAAAATGAAGATGAAGAAAAAGAAGCTTCTGCAGGAGGCGGTAAAGAAGAAGAGAAAGAAATAGATGAAGTGGTTTTTGTAATGGAGGAAGGTAAGGCAGTAATGATCAAAGTGAAAACGGGGATCAGCGATTTTGACAATATAGAAATCCTAGAAGGTGTTAACGAAGGGCAAGAGGTAATCACCGGCCCTTTCTTGACTGTTTCTAAATCTTTGGACGATGGCGATGCCGTAAAGAAATCTAGTAAAGACCAAGACAAAGAGGAGGAATAGCGTCTTTAACCTATGAATTCATGTTTAGAAAAGCCCTGGATAAGGGCTTTTTTTATTATCTTAAATACCATCTAAAAACCTCAATATGAAAAACCTCGTGGTCCTGTATGGTTTTATGTGTTTGCTCTGTGGTCAAGCGTTTAGTCAATCTGCCTTCGATAAGATGAGCAACACAAAAATGGAAAAGATTCTATATCGAATGTCTGAAGAGGTAGAGCGAATGCCTGGAAGTGAGGATATTCCCGGACGGTGGCAGGTGGCATTTATGGAAAGATTGCTATACATCATTACCGATGAGGCCGCCAATCGCATGCGTGTCATGACTCCCATAATTGAAGAAGAGAACTTGGAAGAAAAAGATTTAAAATTATTGCTAGAAGCCAACTTCGATCGAGCATTGGACGCCAAATACAGCTTGTATGAAGGTGTCCTTTGGTCCACTTTTACGCATCCTTTGCAGGAATTGACTGTGGAGCAACTTAAGGATGCCATGAAACAAGTGGCTACCCTAGCTGATCGATATGGAAGTACTTATAGTAGTACTGATATGGTATTTGGTGGAGCACAGGAGCCAGAGAATTAAAAAATCCTATTTCGTATCTTCTACTAAGGATTGATGAAGTTTCCTGGCTTCAACCTCATGAGG
>JAJCYK010000535.1 GCA_029262935.1 Cytophagales bacterium
TGATATTGTGTAATTTTTGGGTTATTTGATTTTTTTAGTCTTTACCTTTCCAATCGTGGGTACTGCATTCTTATCCGAGATAATTTTCGCTATCGGCCTTTGGATACCCTCATTGCTATCTTCTTGGCGAAACCTTGAAAACGAAACGGTCTCATTCTTAAGAGAGGAATACAATTAGGGACTAAAAAACACCAACCCAAAATTGAGCATATCTTCTTGATATAAGAATATTAATCGGCGCTTTTGCCTGAGTAATGCCCACCAACAAGATTAAATGACTATCTCCAATCTCAACTTGTGCCTACGGCTTATCTTTTCTTAAGTCTTCCAATCTTTGATCTACATCAACAAGATAAATATCTTTATCTCCTTTGTTTGCAGAAAACATTATGCTAGACCCATCAAATGACCAAAATAACCCGTATTCAACTTCCTGAGAATTAGTTATACGAGTTGCATATCCTCCTTCTGCTGACATCGTGTATATGTCAAAAGTCTTTTCTTTGTTTTGATTGGAAGAAAAAGCAATGGTGTTCCCATCAGGAGAAAATACCGCTGATTCTCCTGAGTCGATATTGTTTGGCACTTGTTGGTATTTGCCTCCGTTCGTTGGAACTTTATAAGTTTTATTTATTCCATCATAATCACCGTTGAATAACAAGACTTTTCCATCAGGCGAAACACTTGTCGGGGATAATGTAACATTAGCCTCTTTAATTAGTGGTTTGGCTTCTTTTGATTTGATATTGTAGGTCCAGATGTCATAGAACTCATAACTGGTAGTAGCATCATAGCCAAATACTATATTGTCTTCATCGACCCAAACATAATTTTTTATGCCGCCTATTGTGGTCAAAGGTGTTCTGTCCGATCCGTCCAGATTCATAGTCCAAATGTTATTGGTATCGGAAGCACCACCTACGCCATGCAGGTAGGCAATACGATTTTTGGAGTTGGGAATCCAAGTGGGGTAAACATCGGTAAAGTGATCCTCTTCTGGTGGAATAACCGTCTCTTCACCAGTTGATAAATCTCTTATAACAATGTTATATTGATCATTAAACAATAGGTAATTACCAGTCTGGTCGTAACTCGCATTTACTTCGAAATTGTGTGCCCGATCAGGCAATACCAATTCATTTGAACCAAGCTCTGGAGACACAGCATATAACCGGTCCATTTCGTGCATACCGGTAAACGCCAATATGTTGCGGTCCCGGGACCAGTCTAATGGATTCCAGACCACTATTAGCTCGTTGGCAAGTTCCAGGCTGCTTTCCGAACTAGCGCTTCTATCGTAAATCGCTATCTCGTTGGCTTTGTCCCATGAGAAATAAGCGATAAGGTTCTCGGAGTGACTAAGGGCAGGGCCAAACTCTTCAATTTTTTGATGTGTAATCCTATTCAAGCCTTCTACGGAACCATCTGTTAGCCATATATCTGTCATTTCATTATTCCAAGTACTATAAAAGGTGATTTCAAACTTTTGACGAGACCATCTGGGATGCCACTCATGCCCAGTCTGATCATATATCAACTGTTTAACTTCTCCGGTTTCGCTATTGATCGCCTGCAGATGAGGGTAATCAGAGCCCCTGGAAGTAAAACCAATCCATAAACCATCGTTTGAAAATCCAAAGTTACTCTCATCTCCATGAAAGCTGGTGATTTGATCCAACTCTCCGGATGATAGATCGATTTGCCATAAATCTTTTCCACCGCTATTTATGTCAACAATTAAGTTCTTTCCATCGGGTGACCAATGGGCGTTTGACGCCCCTTGATTTACGGATGTTAGTGATTTGGACGTGCCTGTAGCAAGCTCATAAACTAAAATTTGGGACTCGCCTTGAGGATAGGAGGTAAATGACACGAATTTATCGTCAGGAGCCCATTGAACATCTTTGTAGTCATTTTCAGAATTTGTAATCTTTATAGTCTTGTCTGATTTCAAATCATATAGGTAAATGTCCCATACACCATTTTGGTTGGATTGGTAGGTCATGTACCTACCTTGATTGGAGAAAATAGGATTGGATTGATCTCCTCGCTCAAAGGTTAACTGAGTCAACGAATCTTCTTTGAAATTATCTTCTGGTATTTCACAAGAGGAAATCCAGTACAGAACTAATGCGCATAAGCACATTCGAACAATGGAAAACGCTATCATTAATAATTGCACATTTCGTTTAATAGTACAAAGAAAATGTGGGCAATATTTAACAAGCAGTCTACAATTCGTATTACTGGAAGGATTTGCACATAAAAGAGAGTACCAGTACTAATTCTGAGCCCATCGATGAGGCTTGCTCTTAAGGGTGATCATCCTTAGACGGCCATAGATGTTAATAACATTTGCTTCAAGTAGGCGATGTCATTTGACCAATTTGGTCTAAAATAAGGATGCTCTAATCTCAATTTGTGCGACGACCACGGCTTACCTTGTTAGAAAAACTAAACAGATCTGTAGTTGCCGCAGCACTTCCCAAAAGCGCTGCAAGTAGGGGAGGGATTGGGGGGATTCCCCCTCATCTTACTAATTATAATGGTACTAGCAACATGTTGACGTCGATGGCCCGTTTTCGATAAATACTACCAAAGGTTACCTGTAACTGTTCCGAGCGTTCTTCAAGGGTAATGTTTTGACTCTATCAGGACCTTATACACACTTACTCTTTTGTGTACGAACGAATTAATCGCTGGATACCAAAGTTTCTACTTGTTTTCGCGTGGGTATTAAATAAACCTCTGCCTCCCCACTGACCTACAAGAAGGAATTACTATAAACTAGCAACCGGATCAAGTCAGCCGATTTCATAATATCCCATTGCATACCTGCTACTATACTATGTACCGCTAGTAGCTCCCGATCAATAGACCTGTTATTATTTAAGCAGTAATCTTTAATTGTATTTTTGGCTCCTTCATAACCATCGCTTTCATACGATCCTAGGATATTGACGGTATTTTCCTCAGCTGTAATGCCACGCATCTTAGGAACATAGCCCATCTGCTCGATCATTGATTCTGCTAATTCCCAAGTGGACCAGGGGTTTTGACCAGTCACTAAATTGCCATCCTGACTTACCTGGTTCAGGTACACAGGGCCTTCATTAAATCGAGCACCATTTTCCGTAAGTTTCTCTTGTAGGAGAAAAGGGAATATATCTTTGGCATCCGGTATGAGCAACAACTCTTCGTCATTAGTAAAACTGCTAATGGTTCGATTGGCCAATAAATACTGGCCATTACTAAGCCTTACATTTACCAAAGCCGCAGGGCCGTGACATACGGCACCAACTACTTTACCTGATTCATAGTATTCCCTGACAATGGATTGGATGTACTGATTTTGGGGAAAATCGAACATAGCTCCTTTACCGCCCACAAAATAAATTCCTTGATAATCATTTGGGTCAACGTTTTCTATACCGATGCTCTTAGTCACTTTACGCTGTGCGATGGAATCATTCAGGAACGCGTAGTCAAAAACCTTCATATCATCGCTATCAATGACAATTGGAGGTTCACCACCCAACGGGCTTGCCACATCTACCTCAAAACCGTTTGCCTCAAATACATAATAGGCCCGTGCTAATTCGGTAAGCTCATAGCCAGTAGATTTACCGCTAGTTCCCATTTCGCTACAGCTGGTAACTACAGCTAACATCTTCCCACGATGAGGGGTAATATTTTTAGCTAAATAAGGGAGGTCGGCTGGAGTAGTTTTCTCCATGTCCTCCATGGATAACATTGGTTCCGGTAGGAGGCTAATAAACCAAAACCCAAATAGTACTAACGTGGTTATTAAACCCCCGATGACGATTAATGACCACTTTATAATTGTGCGTGTTCTGGACATAGTTATTTGTTTTTATTTTAAACAAAGGTGATACTATGTTTGCACAAAATCTTCCGAAATGACCATTTCGAAAGAGCAAAAGATCATTCTGCTAGCTGTTTTCTGTAAGCCAAAGGCGTGTTTCCGATTTCTTTCTTAAAAGTTGTGTTAAAGCTGGATATGCTATTGAAACCTACCTCAAAGGCGATGGCAGCCACGGTATGATGCTTAAATTGCTCAAGATTGAATATCCGTATGGATTCTTTTATTCGATAGGTATTGATAAAACTATTAAAGTTCTTTCCACTTTTCTGATTGATAACTTGTGATAGGATTTGGGGAGTGACCTTTAGCGAGTCACTTAGTGACTTTAAAGTAAGGTTAGGGTTTTTGTATTGTTCATCACCTACAATAAGTTTCAATGTTTTTGAGAAGAGTTGCTCACTTTGTTCATCAGAAACGGGGGTGGTTTTATACTTGGTTTGACCAATTTTTTGAATGTATCCTGCTCGAAATACGACAAAGCTTACTACATAGGCCACAATTGAATACAATATCGGACCTATGATGTAGGGCACAAATTCATCAAACAAATTCAATACGTACACCACCCAAATTGCCAATAAACCAAAAAACAGCAGTCTTAATAAATCAGAGACCGCAGGACTTAGTCCCTTTATTTTATGTACTAAGCTGTATTTATAGCTAATGACAATGTAAATCAGGTAATGCAGATAATATCCTATAAAAACAAATAAAAAGACAATCTTTGGTAGGGTTACTAGCTGACTTTCATTGATCTGTAATCCAAACCCCAATCCCAGGATTGCTGGTATAAAATGGAGGACGTGCCGCTTTTTCAGACTAAACTGTCTTTTAATGCAAGAAAGTGTAAAAAGATAAAATAAAGGGCCTAAGGCCATCATGGCACTTAAGCCGATGAAAATCAGTTTTACGTCGATATTTTCAGTGAACTCCAGAAAAACAGATTTGCCCACCCTAAACGAAAGAACCACCAACAGAGTACTGAGCAGTTTGTTAGACAAAGGATTCCCTTTGTTATATACCCACAGGATTATGGCTAGAAACAAACCATGAATCACACCTAAGCCACTAACGATCACCAAAATGATATCATTTGCACTCATCGACTGTAAATTAAGTGAAAAATTTGAGATTCCTTAAGATCGCCGGAAGGCAGTAAGAGGAGGGGTAAGGGAGAAAACCCGTTGGCGATATCAGCCAATTATTTCTCATG
>JAJCYK010000536.1 GCA_029262935.1 Cytophagales bacterium
ATCTCCAACAACGAATTGCAACATCATCGCGATGGGATATACTTGGAGTTTGTGGACGACTCGCACATATCTGGAAACCTGAGCAGTGAAAATTTGCGATATGGACTACATTTTATGTTTTCCAATTTTGATGAGTACACCAACAACACCTTTAAAGCAAATGGAGCAGGAGTAGCTGTGATGTTCTCTAAGAACATCAAAATGAATGCTAATAATTTTGAAGATAATTGGGGTACCGCATCGTACGGATTGCTCTTGAAAGAAATATACGACGGTGAAATCAAAGGCAACACGTTTCGGCGAAATACCATCGGCATTTATGGTGAAAGTGCCACTAGGTTGGACATTAGTCAAAATGATTTCCATAACAATGGATGGGCTTTGAAGATTATGGGAAGTTCTATGAACAACAGTTTCACAGGAAATAATTTTTTCACCAACACCTTTGACCTTACCACCAACAACAGCGCCAATCACAATGAGTATCGGGGAAATTACTGGAGTGAATACAACGGTTATGACTTGGATCATGATGGCATAGGGGATGTACCCTACAGACCGATACGAATGTTCTCCTATGTGGTGGCAAGAGTTGATGTTTCCATTATTCTTTTGCGCAGTCTTTTTGTGGATATTATAGATTTCGCAGAAAAGGTGACCCCTGTATTTATACCGGAAAGCTTAATGGACGAGCAACCCTTAATAAAACCTAGATTATGATAGAAATTCAGGATTTGCATAAGTCTTTTGGCAAAAATAAGGTGCTCAAAGGGGTAAACATTTCCATTCCACAAGGTGGCATCACCGCGGTGTTGGGCCCAAATGGGTCAGGGAAAACCACTATTCTTAAAACATTACTGGGACTAGTAATTCCTGACCGGGGAAAGTTGAAATGGCATGGCAAAGATCTGGACCTTGCCGGTGAGTATCGTAGTAAAGTAGGTTATTTGCCTCAAATAGCCCGCTTCCCCGAAAATTTAAAAGTTGATGAGCTTTTAAGTATGATAACCGATTTACGCGGACAACCCGGCAATGCTCAACCTCTGATTGATCTGTTTGATCTGCAAAGTTTCCGCAACCAACCACTACAAAATCTATCCGGAGGAACGCGTCAGAAAATCAATACAGTACTCACATTTATGTTTGATAACGACCTGTTTATTTTAGATGAACCTACCGCAGGTTTAGATCCAGTGTCCTTGATCAAGTTGAAAGAAATGATACTTCAAAAAAGCATGCAGGGCAAGACCATATTGTTGACAACTCATATCTTGTCCTTAGTTGAAGAATTGGCAAGTGAGATTATTTTCTTACTGGATGGACGCATTTACTACCAAGGATCGGTTGAGGAACTAAAAGAGCAGCACCATGAGTCTGGCCTGGAAGCAGCTATCGCAAAGATCCTAAGCAAGGAAGCCCCTTCACCATCAAATCTTAAACCGGCCATCGCGTCTTAGCTATGATAAAGATTCTAAAATATAGCTTTTACGATCTAATGAGATCCCGATGGAGTTATTTCTATTTGGCGTTTTACTTAATCACCACTTTTGCTTTGCTTTATTTAAGTCAAGACCTTTCAAAAGTGATTGTTAGCCTGATGAATATTGTGGTGGTTTTAACCCCATTGATTGGTATCCTTTTGGGAACCATGTATTTCTACAATTCCAGAGAATTTGTGGAGTTGCTCTTAGCCCAACCGGTTAAGCGTGTAGCGGTGTTTTTTGGGCAATACTTGGGTTTAACCCTGTCTTTATCTTTGAGTTTGCTTCTGGGATTAGGCGTGCCCTTTGTAGTCTTTGGGGTTTTTGGCTCTGCACAAACTTCAGATTTCATGATGTTACTGATAGTTGGGGTTTTACTGACTTTGGTATTTACGGCCATAGCTTACTTAATAGCCGCAAAATTTGAAAATAAACTGAAAGGATTTGGAGTAGCAATAGTAATCTGGCTCATTATGGCGGTACTCTATGATGGACTATTGTTGTTGTTAATGATCGTTTTTGAATCGTACCCTTTGGAACAAGGCGTGTTGGCAGCAGTGATGTTGAACCCTATTGATTTGTCCAGGATCTTAATTATGCTCCAACTGGACATATCAGCTTTATTTGGATATACTGGCGCAGTATTTGATAAATTCTTCGGCACCTCTCAGGGCATGTTTTTGGCCCTGTCGGCCTTAGTGTTATGGGTAGTGCTCCCAATTAGATGGTTTCTTAAGATTATCCGAATTAAAGATTTTTAAGACAAATATGATTTTTGTCATCAGTGAGAATGACAAAGATCGTGCTTGCCCCCAGGTCGGTTTTATACCTTGCAACTTACCTGGTTCTGCTATGGAAGTACTAGCAAAGAAAGATCTAAAATGTTTTCACTGCGGGGATGCTTGCGATGCGAACCCATTGTTCTATCGCGACAAATCTTTTTGCTGTCAAGGCTGCGAAATGGTTTATAAGATACTGAGTGAGAATGAACTGGACAATTATTATAATTTAGAATCGTTTCCTGGCACCAGACAAAGCTTGTTTTCAGATAAATTCGCTTATCTGGACAATGACGCTATTGCTACCCCTCTTTTAAGCTATGCCAGCGAAAAATTGCACAAGGTGCAATTGCTTATCCCCAACATCCATTGTAGCTCCTGTATTTGGCTACTTGAACACGTATCCCGATTGCATCAGGGAGTTTTGGGATCTCGGGTAAACTTCACAAAGAAGGAACTAAGTGTAGATTACCACCCCGAAAACATTTCTCTAAGAGGCTTGGTAGAACTGCTGACCCGTATAGGCTATGAACCGAATATCAGCCTGGCAGATCGTGAAACCAAAAAGAACTCGGCGTCCCAATCACCTCTTACTAAAAAGATCGCAGTGGCTGGGTTTTGTTTCGGTAACATAATGTTGCTAAGCTTTCCAGAATACCTGGGGTTGGACTTTGGAGTGGATCAAATATTGGCCTGGTGGTTCTCCTGGTTAATGCTCATTTTGGCTCTCCCAGTATTGTTTTATTGCTCAAGTGATTATTTCAAATCTGCTTTTAAAGGTTTGCGAGAACGATATTTGAATATTGACGTCCCTATCGTATTAGGCATTTTAGCATTATTTGGTCAAAGTTTCTACGAAATTGTATGGGCGCAAGGTGCTGGCTATTTAGACAGTTTAGCAGGGCTTTTATTTTTGTTGTTGGTGGGTAAATGGTTTCAAGCCAGAACGTACCGCAACCTCAGCTTTGACCGTGATTTTAAGTCGTATTTTCCTCTTGCTGTATTGAGACTACGAAGTGGCACAGAAGAATCGGTGTTAGTATCCAATTTAAGAGTAGATGATGTTTTATTGATCCGTCACCAGGAGTTAATCCCTGCTGATAGCGTATTGTTGGATGCACACACTCAAATTGATTATAGTTTTGTCACTGGTGAATCACAACCGGTGATTAAAGAGCAAGGAGCTACCATATATGCTGGGGGTAAGCACTTGGGTGTGATGACCAAATATCAGGTGATTAAACCCATGTCTCAGAGTTACATCACTCAATTATGGAATCATCAGGCTTTTCATCAAAAGAAGGAAAATTTAAGAGTAAGATTAGTAAACAACGTAAGCAAGTATTTTACTGTGGTGATCCTGCTTATCGCGCTGTTGGCTGCCGCCAGTTGGTTGGTAATGGACCCCAAGCAGGCTTTGTTTGTATTTACTTCGGTGTTAATTGTGGCTTGCCCTTGTGCGCTTTCTATGGCCACACCTTTTACCTTGGGTTCTGTAATGAGAGTTTTTAGTAGGAATAAATTCTATTTACGTGATGCAGAAGTTGTGGAGGGAATGGCAAAAGTGGATACTTTACTCTTTGATAAAACCGGTACCCTGAC
>JAJCYK010000537.1 GCA_029262935.1 Cytophagales bacterium
TTTTCCACAAAGTACAATTGCATAGGATAACTGCCGTCCTTATCTTTTGAATCACTACTTTGAGTAAAAACAGCCTTTTGTCCATCTGAAGAAAACGCAATGGGTCCATGATGATGCTTGCTATCAAACTCGTTTTCAAAAGGCTTTAGTTTTGCAAAGCTGGTAGTCGTCGTGGTCGAATCAAAAGTCAGTGCCACCACAAACCGCTTATAAAAAGGCTTGTTGTTTACTCCATCCAGAACCTTTACCCCCCCGAAGCCTTCTCGATCAGAGACAAAAACCAAAAGATCGTCCAACCCATACGGAGCATATTCTGCGGCTTTGGAATTAAAAGAGATGGGAGTTACAGAATAATACACGGAATCTTCATACAAATATTTAATATTCTTCAACCGCCAGATCTTTTGCAATACTCGGGCATCTTTCGGATTGAGTTTGCCATAAGTAGTATACCAGGCAATGGCCTGCTCATACTGGCCTAAACTACTAAGTGATTCCGCCAATTGATAGTAGTCTTTATTTGGTAGAATGGCTTGCTCCTTATGATAACGCTGAAACCAATAAACTGCTTTCTTGTGATTGTTTAATTGTACATAAGCATGTGCCAACTTTAACTGGACTTCCCGAGGTGTGCGTTTCTGTGGTTCAGCAGCCAACAGGTATTTCAATGCCTCTTGGTAACTGCCCCTGTCAAAGTTCTTTTGGGCTTTTTTCCAATTACTTTGCATTCCATTAAACACAGTCTCTTGACTGAGTCCGTTTAATACACACAAACTAAAAGTAAATAAGAGGGTCATATGTCGCGCAAATCTGCTCATATCATCGAGGTGCTCGGGTTCGGTAATTACTATATTTGAACAGGTAGTTGAGCATAAACTCATGGCTACTCCGACCCAATCCGGAAATGTCTTGCAAGGTATAGTCAAAGCTATAGCCTATTTTTATTTGAGGGGTAACCTTTGCCTGCAGCAATAAATCAATAGATTCAGTAGACCGATAAGAAATTCCAGTTAGTAGTACTTCGTTCCAAATAGCACTAACACCTGCATCCCAAGACAAAGGCAATCCGGGCAGGTACTTTATCAATACATTTGGCTGCAATTTTATGTTGGTATTAATGGGAGCTCGGTATCTTCCATAGAAAAAATAATGCGCCTTATTCAAAGCTATGCTAACAGAATCGTTGAGGTCCGTTTTACTGCTGAACAACTTTGGTGAAGAAATACCTAAATGTAATTTGGGTGTTTTAAGGTAAGCGCCGGCCCCTACTTCCAAAGACGTCGTATTGATGTCTATCAATTCCAAAGAAGGGTCAATGGGCGAGGGCATGTTTAGTGAAGAATAGTCTGAAGATTTTTGATTTACTCCTGCCTGAATACCAAAAGAGACATAACTATCACGGTTCAGACGTAGCCGATAAGCAAAGCTTCCAAGCGCGGTAAAGTTTTTATGAGCACCCACCCGATCGTTTACCAAGGTGAGTCCTAGCCCCATATGGTCATTTTTGGCCAAAGAGTGGATGCTAAAACTTTGAGTGCTAGGAGCACCTTCAAGCCCCACCCACTGACTGCGATGAAGCACAGTCATACTCAAAGCGTCGTGGCCTCCGGCAAAAGCGGGGTTTATAATCAGTTCATTTGACATGTAGTGGGTGTATTGCCCCAATTGCTGAGCACAGAGAGAGCCCGAAAGTGCTGTTAGCAACAACACAATCCATAATAATCGCTTCCATATGATTTCAGGGCTGATCATTTGTCGACTAATTCTATAAATCCTTTGAAATTTTGTCCGTCTCCCAATTCGATCTGGTAAAAGTAAGTCCCTGAGGGAGCTCCTCCAGAATTGCGACGATCTCCTTCCGAATTGCCCCTCCAGCAGATAGAATTGTTGTTGTAGTTATCTGCACGATAAATGGCTCCACCCCAACGATCAAAAACCAGTACCTTATTGACCGGATATTTATCAATGTTTCCAATATACCAGGTGTCATTAATGCCATCTCCATTAGGCGTGACCACTTGACTTATGTCCAGCTGCCATATCATTTCTACTTTTATCTCCACGGTACTCTGCAGGCATACCGTGGGGTCACCATCGTCACAGAGTGTTACTTCAATAATTTCTGTTCCTTCAAAACTGTCGGGAGCTGTGTAGTTGAAACATTGGGCATTACCATCTATATTAGTTAGGACCCCTTGAATTCCCAATGGCGTAACTTCCTTAAGCACTACGAGGTCTCCTTCTTGATCCGTGGCTTCCAAACAAACCGCTACGGTCTCTCCCGCATTTACGGTCAATATAAGAGGCTCATAAACTGGGCCCGTGTTTATGGCTGTTACTTGGACTTCGAAATTACAAGAGTTGCTATTCCCATTGCTATCTTCAGCCGTGTAGGTCACTTTTGTTGATCCCACTGGAAATCGATCACCAGGTTGATGAGATGCCTCAAAAGAGGCTATCTGACAATTGTCGGTGGCGGTGGGTGGCAGCCAGGTGGCTACAGCATCTTGCGTGCCCGGTTGGAAATCCGAAATGATTACCGCAGGCATACAATTACTTATATCAGGAAGCGTACTATCGGTGACCCTGATTTCAAAACTACAGCTGACACTGTTACCAGCGTCATCAGAGGCGGTATAAGACACCGTGGTATTCCCTAAAGGAAAAAGATCATTTGGATTATGACTTGAGGTCAGTATTACATTGCAGTTATCCGTGGCAGTAGGTGGTGTCCAGGTAACTGTAGTTTGGCAATTTGCCGTGGCTTCCAAATTGATATCCGTAGGACAACCTGCCAACTGTGGCAGTATTTCATCTACTACGGTTACCTCAAAACTACAATCTACACGGTTACCGGAGTCATCCGTAGCCGTGTAGGTGACAGTAGTAGTCCCAAAACTAAAAGAACTTCCAGGGTTATGACTACTAGTCAACGTAACATTACAGTTGTCCGTAGCCGTAGGAGGTGTCCAATTTACCGTGGGGTCACAAGCATCATCAACAGATAGCAACACATTACCAGGGCAGTTGCTTATTACCGGTATCTCATTATCTTCTATTGTTACTTCAAAACTACAGTTTACACTATTGCCAGCGACGTCAGTAGCCGTATAAGTAACCGTAGTGATTCCCACGGCAAAGTTATCTCCTGGATTATGAGAGCTGGTTACCGTCGCGCTACAATTATCCGTGGCTGTTGGTTCAACCCAACTTACCGTTTGATTACATCCAGCAACGGCTGGCAACAAGAGGTTCGAGGGACAGGCGCTCAGCTGAGGTGCTTCGTTATCACTAACCACAATATTGAATGAACAGGTAACCATCCCATCGGGATTGGTCGCAGTATAAGTTACCGTGGTAGTTCCTACCGGAAAGACATCACCAGGGTCGTGGGTAGAAGTTAAAGTGCCATCACTAATTGGAGGGACCCAACCTACGCTAGCTCCACAAAGGCCTGGGTCATTTACTCGAGAAATATTTAAGGGGCATTGTTCTAAAGTTGGAGGGGCACTGACCACCACCTCTTTTGTGAATTTGAAATAGTCATTATTTTCAAACGTAACATCCTCAAAAGTGGCAATTTCATTAACGGCATCCCACTGAGAGGGCTTGTGCTCCGTCGGAAAGTTAAAACCTGAATTGTTTGATACGAAAAATGACAGGTTGCTTTCATCTACAACATTAAACCCCGCCGCGTAAACCCGTACTCGTACTTGACCTACATCTCCTGTATGATCTACACGCCACACGTTGTCGTCAGTACCTCCAGAGACAACTCTTTGGTTATCGTGGGCCCACAACAAGTATTCTCCATTCTCTAGGTCGGAAGCTTGATCTATGCGTATCATAGCAGTGCCTTTAGCATCAGATTGTTCGTTAGCGCCATTAACACGACCAATTCCCGCCAGCTCATAATTGTAATTAGCTCCGTGATTATACAAGGATCGTCCATGGCTAATACCAAAGGTGGTGCCTAGGTAATTTTCCAGGATAATATTTTCCGCCTGATTGAGGTCTCGATTTAGAATAATAACCTCTCCGATATAGCCAATCCAATTGCTGCTGTTTGCTCGAAATGGCCCTCCTGCCAATACCAAGTCTGTGGCATTTGACAATCCTCCTAAGTTGTTGAGGTGGGGAAATACTTGGGGGCTGGTGGTTTCTGAAGTTAAGGTTTGGTTTTGTGATGAACGATCATAACTTGTTATCGAAAAAGCGGCATTGTTCAAGCCAGCAAAGGTCACCCCATCATAGTATTCGTTGGTGCCGTCCGAAATTCTGGCGCTTATCTGATCGTTACGGGCGTCAAAGGCATAACCCAACTCATTTGTTGCGCCTGCTCCTTTGGAAAATATAAATCGAGTTACCGTGGCAGTTCCTTGGTTTCCGATTACCGCCGCAAAGGATAATTCATTACCAAAGTTCAATTCCGGAGCATCCGCCACTGTCATGGTGCGCCCTCCATTAAATCGGGCACCTGGTTTGTTTCCGAAACGACCGTTCATCACTATGGGTAATTGAGCGGCAGTGGTAGTAGCGTGATTGTCGTACCCACTTATGTCGTCCCACACCGGATTACCGGCGTTTAAATCGTTTAAGCCTTCATGATGCAACCACAACACTACTTCCCCCGCATCACCCACACCGCCAGGTCCAAATTGGGCCTGACCCATATGTAAGGTAAACAGCCCCAAAAGGGCTAAAAAATAGGCTTTCCGCGGTATGAGAAACATTTTTAAACTGATTCCAAAAATTATTGCAATTTACTCTACGTTTTATTATATCGTGTAGCAATATTGTCCTATTCTAAGAGAAATATCTCTTGGAATACCATCTAATTA
>JAJCYK010000538.1 GCA_029262935.1 Cytophagales bacterium
AATTACTAATTTTAATAGAAAAATATAACTAATTCTAGAATAAATACCACGATTTCGCTTAATAAGGCCAGAATCACCTTAGAAAGGCATATTTTTTCTTGTGATCGAGTACTACTTCTATGTGTTCATTAATGGTAGTGGCCAGTTCATACCCTTGATAATTTGCGGATATAGGGAATTGTTTGTGACTTCGATTGACTAGTACTGCAATTTCTAAACCGTCAATATCTCGGTTTAAAAAAGGTCTCAAGCAATAAGCCATAGTCTTGCCTGTGTTAAGTACATCATCAACCAACAACACCGGAGCTCCATCAAATTTCTCTTTTTCTATGTCTAGGGTTACTTCACTGTTGACTGGATTTTGCTTATCGATTTGCATTTTCACCAGGATCACTTTAAATGGAGCTATACTACTCAACTCTTCAGTTAGTAATTCCGCCAGATGGTATCCTTGTTCGAAGATTCCCACCACAATTAGATTCTTTTCATTGAAGTGACGTTCGAAAATTTCATAAGCCATTCTTTTGATCTTTTGCAAAATCTGGGCTTCGTCAAGAATAATATTCCGTACATCCTTTCCCATAAGGTTATCTGTTCAATAATGGCAGGTAGTGACTGTCTTTAAGGGTGGACAAAATTACCATGGATTGAAGATTATCCACCACCTTAATTTCACTGATCTTTTCTAAAATTAATTCTTGGTAGGCGGAAATATCCTTAGTGATAATTTTTAGCAATAAATCACCCGAACCGGTAATGTGATGACATTCGATTACTTCGTCTATTAGGTTAATTGACGCCATAAAAATCTCAATGTTCTTTTTATTGTGACCAGTCAGTGTCACCTGTACAAACGTACTCACCTCCAGGCCGATTATCTTCTCATCCAATTTTGCGTGATAGCTTTTTATTACCCCACTCTTTTCTAACTTTTTAACACGTTCTAAAGTAGGAGCGGGAGAAAGACCAATTTCCACAGACAGCTGCGCATTGGTTATCTTCGCGTTGCTTTGCAAAATCTTAAGGATTTTACGATCTAATGAATCTAATTTGGATTTTAAGGGCATATTCAGATATTGTCACTTCATTGGGTTGTTTCATCTCAGATATTTTCAAAAATATCATTGTAAATTTCTCGGGCATAACCTATTGAACGATCTTCAATTACAAATTCTCTACATTTTTTCCTAACTAATTTATTATATTCTTGATCGGCATGCAAAACAAAAACCTGCTCAATTGCCTGGTCATATGCACCTAGGCTGGTATCTTCAAGTACAAATCCCAGATTCTTTTCCTCGGTTAATAGAAAATCGTCCGAAATACCTTTAAAAATTAATATAGGAAGTTCGCAGGCCCAATATTCTCCATCTTTTATTGGCGAACAATATCTCTTACTGGGGAATTGTCGCACAGCCGTTAGTCCGAAATCGGCAGCAGATAAGTAACCTGGGACTTCTTCTCGAGAAGCATTAGTAACGGTATAGTACCCAACGTTAATAGCAGTTTTAAGTACTTTCTGCTGTATATCTTCAATTGGCTCTGGTGTTAAAATAATAAAGCGGCAGGAATCTCCTCCCTTTTCTTCAAATCGACGAAAGAAATTAAACATTTCCTCATCCATATACATTCCTCCAAATTTACCCATGTAAAGAATCACTAGTTCATTTTGTATTCTAAGTTTATTTCTAATTTGGTTACGTTTTGTTTGATCAAAGAAATAGAAGCCAGGATCAACACATGAGGGCAAACGTGTAATTTTAGCGGATACTCCTTGAGTTTGCAATAGATCCACCATACCTTGGGTAGCTGTAAAAATATGGCTAGCTGCAGCGGCTACCTTTGGCTGGTAATATTTTAACAGTCGTGCTTCCCAGTCTTTTGGTTGCCAGACTGAAGCTTCCAACATATAGTCCACGTGCGGCTCAAACGTATGCACTAAATGGGGCAACCCTGTTAACTTACAAACAAAATATCCAATAACTGCGCCTGGAAACCCTTCTGAATAAATAGCTCTCAACCGATGTTTATTGATTAAATAAATGGCACGCAGTACTCCCCAGGTAAGGTCAAATATCTTCTTAAAAAATTTCAATCGTCCAGAATGCCATTTTAAACGATACCATTTTATATTATCTTTTGAAAGCAACTCACTAATCTCGCTAATCTCGGGCTCACTAGGGGCTAAGTGGTCCTTTTCGAAGGTGAGAAGTACAAAATTGGTCGAAGTTTTCAAACCTTGAAAGTACGGGAGCACGGCACTTTGAAATACCGGATCCTTAAAACTGTAGTATGCAAAAATTAACACCCCTTTCACGTCAAAACTGGTTTTCTAAAACCTCAAGAATACGTTTTGATGCTTTACCATCTCCGAAGGGGTTGGACTGAGCAACTAAATTCTCGTATACTTTTGGATGTTCTACTACTTGATTAAAAGTATCTACAATGCTATTGGTGGTCACCCCTGCAATGAGGGCATACCCAGACTCCACTGCCTCACTGCGTTCTGTAACTTTTCTTAAGATTAGCAAAGGCACTCCGAAGGAGGGTGCCTCTTCTTGAATCCCCCCAGAATCTGTAAGGACCAAATACGCCTCGCTTAACAAAAATATCAATTCGTCATAGGGTAAAGGGCTTAATAAAAATATATTTTGAATTTGGCCCAATCCCTTTTCCACGGCACTTTTTATATTAGGGCTAGGGTGTACTGGAAAAACAAAATGTATGTGCTGGTGACGCATTGCTATTAGCCGAAGTGCCTTAATAACATATTGAATACTCGCAATGTTTTCTCTTCTATGACAGGTTATTAAAACAATTTTTTTCCCTCTTTGGAATATTCCCTCAAATTTGGCCTTATACTTTGCACGTTCTTGAGTTACAATTTCTTTAGCAAATTCCAAGGCATCCACTATGGTATTACCCACCTGAAAGATATTACTAAAACCCTCCTTTTTAAGATGCTCCGTGGACTTGGTAGTTGGTGTAAAGTTAATATCTGAAACCAGTGATACCATTCTTCTATTTACCTCCTCTGGAAAAGGATTACTGCGATCATTACTTCGTAACCCAGCCTCTATATGCGCCACTTTTATGCCACGAAAGAAACCTAGCATGGCAGCAACCCAAGTAGTAGTGGTATCTCCTTGAACTACTACTAAATCAGGGTTCAGTCGTGCAAGTAATTGATCTAATTCGGAAAATATCTTGGATGTTAATCCAGCCAGGGTCTGATTCTCAGACATTAAATCCAAGTCGTAATCCGGTTTTACTTTGAAAAACTTAAATACCTGATGCACCATTTCACGGTGTTGACCAGTCGATATAAGAATTGGCACTAGCGACTTCGAGCTTTTTATAGCAAGAAATAATGGGAGTAGTTTTAGGGCCTCAGGTCTGGTACCGATAATGATGGTAACGGTCTTCTTCATAAGCTATCAAATATCTCACATAATTTCTTAGCATTTGTAGAAGCCCTGAATGAATCTACCACAAACTCCTGCTGGAAAAATGTCTTGTTGCCTAAACTATGCTCTTCAGCGATAGTTTTTAAGAACTCCACTATTTTAGGAATTTCTTGATGATTACAGACCAAGCCCAATTGATTCTCATTAATGATCTTGGCAATGACACTACGTTCATTGGCGATAGCTAATATTTTTCTTTTTGCCGCAATATAGTCCATAAGTTTTGATGGTAAAAAGAAGATTGGCGATTGGTCTTCAGGGGGAGTATCAATCAATAGTAACAAATCAGCATTCCTTTGCAAAGTTACTGCCTGGTTATATGATTTAAATCCTAAATGAGATATGGGAAGCTCTCTGTATTGCTTAAATATGATTCTGTTACTTCTGTCAATAGCACCCACAAAAGTAAATTCATAACGAGAAGCCAAAATTGGGTCTTTCTTTTGGAAGATCCTAAAAGCCTGTAGTAGCGGTAGTACCGTTCTCTCAGCGGTTAAGCCTCCAGTAAATACAACTCGAATTTTATTTGATAGTTCAAGGGGCTTGGTGTTCAAATCATCATCATCGAAAATATTTGGCAGGTACCGAAATTTGTCTCTAAATTGGCCATACTCGTTTTGATAAAATTCCCATAAACTTGGGGAAGAGACTGTAACGAAATCAGCACGAGAAAAGCATTCATTTTGCATACGCATGTTCTGCATCTTTGCTTCGGATGTCCATTGTATACTGGGATTATCCACCCAAGGATCACTAAGGTGCACTACCCAAGGGATTCCCAAGGCCTTGTGGATCATTAAACCAAAAATGTTTGAGCTTAATGGAAAGGCTCTAGAATACAAAATATCCGGACGGTGTTTTAGTTTAGCCAAACTGCTTAATGGTTTTCGGAAGAATCGATTTTTAGGGTCAGGCAGTTGTAGCGAGCCTGGGCTTAATACCCGTTTCACAAATTGAAGGTATTTGTTTTGGTATATTGGCAAGGTTACTTTTTGCTGATAACCACAGTCATAAGATTCTAAATTCGCATCATATGGCATAAATAGCGTCGGCATTTTTGACGTAATAACATCCCATTGGTATTTGTTGGACTTACCCAGGTATTTGAAATATTTGGCCGTCTGTAAGCACTCTGGATCATTTTTAGGAGGAAACGCAATACTTACTAATAGGATTCTTTTCATCTCTCAAATAGACTTTAATAATTTTGCAATCCTGGTAAGTTGTCTACTATATGTATTGTCTCGCGCCCAGTCTTTGCGAACCTTTTGCAATTCAGGTCGATTAAAATGTTCCAAATTTTCGATGGTTTTGGTAAAAAGATCCGGTAACTCCTCGTTAGTTTTAGCCATTTGTAAGAGATTTGGCCTGTTTACATACTCTTCTGTATAGTTAGATACCACCACCTTCCCAGTACTTAAATATTCCAGAATTTTATGCGGGTTTGATAGCTCTGGCCTGAACATCTCAGCATCATAACAAATAAGAAATAGATCCATATCTTGCATTAGTCCAGGCAAGGATGAAGATGGTTTCGGCCCTGTAAATTGGCAATTTTTATGCATTCTTAGTTGTTGCAAAAACAATTTGAAATTACTCCTTATGTCTGGGGACAGGTTACTTTCCTCATAGGGACCAATAAAACAAAAATCCAATTCAGGATGATTAACTACTATTTTTAAGAGGTTTTTTGAATCTAAATATTTCGAAGCAAGGTTCCCGACATAACCTACTTTTTTTCTTTCACTATGGGTGTTAGCAGCCAGAGGTTGTGCCTCCAAGAAGTGATTGGCTAACCCATGGCCTATCTTGTACTTTGGCTTATTCAAGTTCTTATAACGGGATAATATAGCTTTGCTGGTCGAAAAAATTATATCAGCTTTGCTAGCAGTATATTGATCCAACTTGGAGTTGTGAATATCTACCGGATGATATATTTTAATTTTAGCTTCAAACAAGTCCAAGTCTTGAAAAATAAAAGGATCAAAACTCCATACCAAGTCTATCTTACCCAAACGCTTTTCTAAACTTTTAATTTCAATCCTTCTAATATATCGTCGTAACGATGCAGGCAAATGGTTTGTCCCCGATACCAAAGGTTTAGGACTAATTATCTTTAATCCTGGGACAATTTCTAGTTCTTTGCAAGGAAGTGGGCTTAGAAAAAATACTTGATTTTCTAAACTTGCCAAGTTCAGTGCATAGTGATGTTTCGAAACATGGTTAGTGCCCCATAACTGAGGAGAGATAATTAAAATATTTTTATGATCCAGATTCAACGTAATGACAGTACATCGTCAATAAACG
>JAJCYK010000539.1 GCA_029262935.1 Cytophagales bacterium
TTGAGGTAGTAGCGAGAGCGACGACGTGAGAACAAATGTGTAAAACTGTGTTGCACCCACATAACCGGTAGTTTGAATTATGCTTTTAAAAAAATCTACGTGATCAAAATTAGGAGATTTATATTTTAAGTAGTACCTAAAATCAATCTTCTTAAGTAGATATATATAGCTAATAAAGGAGACTACTTTTCCCAACATTAACCCAAATACAAGTACCCAAATGCCAAATCGATCACTAAAAACTAATAAGGCCAGAATAGAGATACCTACGTTTAATAAATTGATACTTTCAGGTCTACCATACATGCTCTTGGCATTTAGAAACACTCTAGTAAAAGAATTGAAAATATCAAGCTGAATTAGAAATACACATACTCGTAAGATAAATACAGTTTGAGCTTTATACGCTTCCTCAAACCCTGGTACTAATATATCAACCACAAATGGGGCAAAAATAAAGGTGACAATACCCACTATTGCAAAAAAGGAATTAACCCAATTAATCACAATACTAAAAGACTGCATGGCTACTTTGGTTCCATGATTAGTTTCCAATTTATGATAGATAGGCAGGTATATTTCGGCGAGCTGACCCGATTGAGTAAGAGACATTACCGAATACAAAATGGTAGTTGCCGCAAAGTAAGTTTCTATTTCCTGTGAAACGCCGAAATATCTAGCTTGAAGTATGGAGTAAACTAGTGTTAATAGAGCTCCAACAACTTTTATTATAGTTAATATCCCAACGCTTCTTTTGTTTTTCACAATATTCGTCGCTTACGCTTCACCAGGCTGTCCATCCGCCATCTACAATTAAATTCGCACCTGTCATATAGGAGGAGGCATTAGACATAAGAAAAAGAATGGCTCCTTGATATTCATCGGGTTCAGCCATCCTTCCCAGTGGAGTTAAATTGTTATAATTGTTAACAAATTCCTTACTTTGGTTATTCAACACTCCCCCAGGAGAAAGCACATTTGCGCGAATACCATACTCTGCCAAGTGGGTTGCCAAGTATCGAGTTAGATTAATAATGCCTGCCTTTGAGGCGGCATATGCAACAGGTGAATTGATTCCAGAGGAGCCATAAATTGATTTGTTGGGGCTCACATTTCCATATGTGGATGAAATATTAGCAATTACCCCACCATTATTCTCCTTAAGAAATGGTACTATCTCTTTACACATAAGAAATGTCCCTCTCAAATTAATATCATTAACGGCATCCCAAGCCTCCAATGGATAGTCCTCAAAACTTGCAAAAAAGTCTGAGTTAGTATCCAATTTGCGAGTATTCCCTTTGTAATGAAAGGCGTTTACGAGTCCAGTTATTTTACCTTGTTTGGTACGGATTTCCTTTAATACTTGCTTAGTTTCCGCCTCCATTGCCACATTCAGGTTATAAAGACTTATGGACCTTTGCATTTCTTTATCTAATAAATCAATTTTATTCTTGGCCATTTCAACATCAATGTCCGCAATTGCCACCTGTGCACCAGCCATCACTAATACTTGGGACAATGAAAAACCAATTTGCCCTGCCCCCCCCGCAACTACAATTAATTCGTCCTTCATGGAAAACAATTTGTTAACCTTTTTCATCTGTCCTAACTTTTAAGTATTGTTTTGAAGAATCATGCATTTTTAACAATAATTCCGTATTAGAAATGGCATGTTTTGCGTTCAGGCTATGATTTAAAGAACTTTTTTCTATAAGATTAAAGAAGCTTTCAACCTCGTCTAAATACATTTGATTCACATCATATGATTTTTCAAGATGGATTCTTTCGGCTTCTTTTTGAGTCTTTTTAATAGTCAAATAGTCATCATGCCAATTCCATTGAATCTTACCATCGGTTCCTAAAATCTTTATGTTTCGATCATAGTCCTTTTGCAGAAAATCAAGATGTAAGCTTACCATCAAGTTTTCATACTCAAATATGGCTTCACATTGCTCCTCTACATCAATTTCTAGTACACCTAGGTTCTGAGCAAGGCATGTAACATGTTTTGGGGTGCCGAAAAAGTATTGGATTAGATCAAGTTCGTGAGTTATCGTATTAATGACTCCTCCGCCTAGCCTGCGCATGGCAGCATAACCAGTCCTATAGTCTTCATAAGGATGCCAATTAGGAAGATAACTTCCGAACTCAAACCTGGCACTATAAATATCCCCTATCGCTTGGCTACTTAGCAGTTCTTTTATTTTTTGGACTAATGGATGAAACCTTAGCATAAACCCAATAAAGAAAACATTCTGAAAGTCTTTCAGAATGTTTTTTGCTTGAGCTAATCCATCTTTCGAGTGAATCAACGGCTTTTCCATAAAGACTGGTAGGTTATTAACGACCGCAAAGGTCAGTGCTTCCATGTGTAATGCCGTTGGAGTGCACACAAAAACACTTTCCACATTTCTCTGTAAAGCCTCATCAAAATTTGTAACAACCTCAGCTCCTGTTTCTTTGGAAAAATCCGGATCTGTCGTTCTTTTTAAACAGAAGACTTCGTTAAAACCTAGTGACAAAATGTTTTTAATATGTCTTTTTCCAATGGATCCCCCTCCAACAACTAGAACCTTCATAAACTTTAACTTTTGATAATGTAAGAGGGGTTTTCGGCAAACGGAAACTTCTTAATTTGGACTTTTTTGTCCTTAAAGAAGTCATTA
>JAJCYK010000540.1 GCA_029262935.1 Cytophagales bacterium
TAGCCATAATTGCCACATTAGTGACTTTGGTGAATGAAGTTTTAAAGGCTTACTACTATGACATGTACAAAGTATTGTCAGTATATGTGGGCTTGATTATTACCAATTGTATTATCATGGGTCGCTTAGAAGCCTTTGCCATGGGCAATAAAGCTTGGGACTCTATTTTAGATGGCTTTGGAAGTGGCTTTGGCTATGCTTGGATTATTCTAGCAGTGGCATTTGTACGGGAGCTCTTCGGATTCGGTTCCCTATTTGGTTTTGAAGTTTTTAAAGCGATAGGTATTGAGAACTTTCCCAATAACGGTTTGATGGTGTCACCAATAGGAGCATTTATGATCTTAGGGGTTATCATTTGGGTTCAGAGAACAAAAACAGGATACATAGAACATTAACGAAGTACAATTATGGATTTATTAAGTCTGGCTGTGCGGTCAATTTTTGTAGAAAACATGGTTTTTGCCTATTTCCTAGGTATGTGTTCCTATTTGGCTGTATCTAAAAAAGTATCAACTGCAGTAGGGTTGGGTTTGGCCGTGATCTTTGTACTCACCATCACGGTTCCAGCTAATTGGTTAATAAAAGAATTTGTGCTTAAAGAGGGTGCTCTAAGCTGGATGGGGGCAGATTTTGCTACAATTGATCTCAGTTTTCTACAGTTTATCATGTTCATTGCTATAATAGCTGCCATGGTGCAGTTAGTTGAAATGGTCATCGAAAAAGTTTCGCCTGCACTTTACGGATCATTGGGAATCTTTTTGCCGTTGATAGCAGTAAATTGTGCTATCCTGGGATCATCACTATTTATGGTCCAGAAGGATCTCAATTTAGTGGAGTCTACAGTATATGGGTTTTCTTCAGGAATTGGCTGGTTTTTGGCCATCATTGCCTTAGCCGCTATTCGAGAAAGACTTAAATACAGCAACGTTCCTGACGGTCTAAAAGGTTTAGGTATCACCATGCTCATAACCGGATTGATGGGATTGGCCTTCCAGTCATTTATTGGGATAGCCATATAAAATAATACTGAATCATCTCCTTGCCCCAACGGCTAGTTGGGGCTTTTTTTATGTAAATTATTCTAGCTGCTGTCGATTGGTTAACTTAGATAGCCATGGACAAATCAAAGTTTCAACTAGTCAAGTATTTCTTTAGAGGTTTATTATTAGTGGTGCCTTTAGCGCTCACTTTATATATCATTGTACTTGCTATTCGCTGGTTGGATGGGCTGATTGGTTTGGATATTCCCGGATTAGGTTTGTTAACCATACTAGCTGCTATAACCATATTTGGCTACTTGGGGTCTACACTCCTAGCACAACCCATATTCAATTTCTTCGAAAGTATAATGGTACGTTTACCTTTGGTAAGAATCATATATACTTCCTTGCGCGACTTAGTATCAGCATTTGTTGGAGACCATAAAAAATTTGACCAACCCGTATTAGTTAATTTGCTAAAAGAAGGCACAGTAAAAAGAGTCGGGTTCGTTACTCAACAGGACCTGGAATTTTTAGGAATTGCTGGATTCGTAGCGGTTTATTTTCCACACAGTTACAATTTTTCAGGAAACCTACTTCTAGTGCCCAAAGATCACATTACACTCCTTAACATATCCAGCACCGAGGTGATGAAGTTCGTCGTGTCTGGAGGTGTTTCTGACATCGAAGTATCCAAAAAAGCTGAATAGGGCTACGGCAAAATATAATGACTCTTATCTAGGGACTAATTGCCACAATTCTTAAGTTTAGGTTAGTATAATAATTTCATTTATCCTCCTTTTTTTGGATGCGGCAACTGACGCTTTTTGAGGACTCCTCAGTATCTTCTTTAAAGAATTTTACTATCTACCGTTCTTCTGCAGGATCGGGGAAGACCTTTACTTTGGTTAAAGAATACCTGAAAATCGTCTTAAGAAACCCATTGGACTATCAATATGTTTTAGCCATCACATTTACCAATAAGGCTACTGAGGAAATGAAGTTTCGCATCTTGCAAGAGTTGCAAGACCTGGTCTCTGGAAAATCGACTGCGATGCGAGCAGAAATTGAAAAAGAGTTTTCTCACTTTCCTCAAAAACTGAACATTACAGACCGGGCTGATAAAGTGCTGCAAAACATCTTGCACAATTATTCCCGCTTTGCCATTAGCACAATTGATCATTTCTTTAGCCAACTTGTACGGGCTTTGGCAAGAGAACTACGGCTTAACCTCAATTATGAGATAGACGTGGATGACGATACGGCCATGGAAGAATCTCTGCAAATGCTGTACGCGCGTTTACATGAAAACCCTGAACTTCGAAGCTGGATCAAAGATTTTGCTTTTAATCGAATTGAACAGGACAAGGGGTGGCAGCTGGATTATAACTTGGTGGAATTTGGGAAGGAACTTTTTAAGGAAAAGTTTCATCAAGGTTTTAGTAAGATTGACCCTGAATTAGTAAACCTTGCCTCACTAAGAGACTTAGAACAACAGTTGTTCAACGTTCAAAATGAATACACCCAACATATCCGAGATTTGGCCCAGGAAGCCTTAGGCATTATCCGTCAGCACGGCTTGGAGGTAGGTGATTTTAAAGGTAAAAATCGTGGCGTTGCCAATACTTTTAACAAACTACTGCGCAAAGATTTCAAATTAACAAATACCTTTAAAAATGTGGCCGCCGGGCACGACCAGTGGTATACTGCTTCCAGTCCTAAGGCGGAGGCCATAAAAGTGGCTGCAAGTGGAGGGCTTGATCGGGTAGCTGCAGAGATTCTTGAATTTTATCAGAATAATTTTCCCGCTTATGTAAGTGCAAATCAATTGCAACGTCATATTTATAGTTATGGGCTTTTAGATGCCTTAAACGAACAATTAAAGGCTTACAGGCAGGAGAATAACCTTATGCTGCTCTCGCACAACAGTTTTTTATTAAAAGAGATTGTAGCAGACCATGAGGCTCCCTTTCTTTTTGAGAAACTAGGTAGTTACTACCAGCACGTATTAATAGATGAATTTCAAGATACATCTACTTATCAATGGGATAATATAAAACCTTTGATAACCCATGCCCTAGATAGTCAAAACCATGTTTTATTGGTGGGGGATGCGAAACAGTCCATATACCGATGGCGGGGAGGTGATTTGAACTTGTTATTAAACAAAGCACAAGATGACCTGCACCTCTATAAAGATCAACTGGAAGAAAAGACGTTGTTGGTAAATAGGCGAAGCTCACAAGCGGTTATAGACTTTAACAATAAGTTTTTTAAGTCGGCCAAAGAACTGTTGCTAAATACCGAGGCGCTACCTGCTGATGCTGGCATGCTCACGGAGGTTTACCGGGAGGTTGAGCAAGAAAAACATTTGAACCTTACGGGAGCTGTTAGGATTCAGTTTTTTGACCGCGATGATAATCTCTGGTGGGATCAGGCCGCAGAAGCTCTGTTAGA
>JAJCYK010000541.1 GCA_029262935.1 Cytophagales bacterium
AAATTTCGAATATAAAATTACTCTGGGTCCCGCTAAATTTCTATATGCCGGGTTATTAGTGGTGGCGATGGCTGCTTTATCCGTTTGCTACCGGGCAGTTAGAACTACGCTGGCCAATCCAGTGGACACCTTAAAAAACGACTAATCTGCTTTATGATAAAATTAACAAACATTGATAAATACGTAAGTACTAAATTCTCTCGTACTTTCATCCTTAAGGGTATTGATCTTACAGTACAAGAAGGGGACTTCCTTACAATTATGGGCCCAAGTGGCGCAGGGAAATCGACCCTTCTAAATATACTGGGCATGTTGGATGAACCCTCCGAGGGAGAGTATCTGTTTCTGGATGAACCTGTTTTCAAATTTAGGGAAAGAAAACGTTCCGAACTACACAAAAATCATATCGGATTTGTTTTTCAGGCCTATCATTTGATAGACGAACTTACGGTTTATGAAAACATAGAGACCCCTCTTTTATATAAAGGGGTTAAAGGTAATGAGCGTAAAAGTTTGGTAGCAGACATTTTAGATCGCTTCCAGATGGTAGCTAAAAAAGACCTTTTTCCAGAACAACTTTCTGGGGGGCAACAACAATTGGTAGGGGTAGCAAGAGCCATTGTGGGACGTCCAAAGTTATTACTGGCAGATGAACCCACTGGTAATTTGCATACCGAACAAGGACTGAAAATCATGGAAATATTTAAAGAACTAAACCAGCAAGGAATGACTATAATCCAAGTCACCCACTCCGAAGAAAATGCTCGTTTTGGCAAACGAGTGGTAACTTTAGTGGATGGAGCATTGGTTTCTGATGACCAAGTGCAAACGGTTTAGGTACTATGATTAATAATATCCCCTAAACTGGGCAATTTTAAATCTCGTATACTTACTTGTGCTCCAGTTAATACACCGGCTAGAAGTTTCCTTATTGGTATTAGTCATGTGCCTTAATAGCACGTCAAGGGCTCAAATCTCTCCAGACTACTTCCCATCTTCTAGCTGGCGTACCAGCTTACCACAAGCCCAAGGCTTAAATGCGGTTAAACTTCAGTCTTTCGTACAACAACTGAGGAATGGTGAAATACAGCGACCAATTACCTCTTTGGTAATTATAAAAAATGGATACCTGGTGGTGAATGAGACTTTTGGCAATTACCACGGATCTCAAACCCATACTTTACAATCCGTTACCAAAAGCATTACCAGTACTTTAATAGCTGTAGCCATACAAAAAGGGTATATAGAATCAGTGGACGACAAAATTGTCAGCTTCTTCCCGGAGTACAGCCACCTGGATCATATGACTGCCCACAAACGCGCCATGACACTTAAGGATGCGCTAACCATGAGAACCGGTCAAGCTTGGACCGGCGAAAGTCATTTAGGTGCGCTCAACCGTTTTGCAGGAGATCGGATGAAATATGTATTGGATTATCAAATGGCCGCGGCACCGGGTAAAGATTGGTATTATAACAGTGGTATTGCCATTCTACTAGGTGGCCTTTTGCAAAATACCACTAAAACGACTACTCAAGAATTTGCGCAACACTATTTGTTCGACCCCATTGGCATAACCTCAGCTAAATGGAGTTGGAGTCATCGAGGCATACCACATACCGGCGGAGGCCTGTTTCTGAAACCTGTTGATATGGCGCGGATTGGCTATTTGTTTTTAAGAAATGGGAAATGGAGAGAAAAACAAATCTTGCCACCCTGGTGGGTAAAAGAAGCCACCACCCGTCATGTCCCTTTTGCCGAAAGTATTAGTGGTGTTAAAAAAATAGGCTATGGTTATATGTGGTGGTTAATGCCTTTACAAAAACAAGATATTGACGAACAAAAAAGTGAAATCTATATGGCCTATGGGCACTGGGGTCAATTTATTTTTGTGATCCCTAAATATGATATGGTGGTAGTAATAACCAATAACAATTCAGCCTCTTACCCCGAAGAGATCAAGCCCATTTCCTTGCTTTATCAGTATGTTTTAAGCGCTGTTAATCAGTAAATAATCCGAAAGAAATGCTATTTAAGTACTCCAGGCCAATTTTTGTGCCCTTTTGCAATTAACTCATCTTGATTGGCTCGCCACTTCTTTTGGACCGCCTTACTATAATTTAAATACAATTTCCCGTCTACGATGGTCCATGCCTCAGGATCGGTAGTAGCAGTCGAGCCTTTTGCCACCGCATAAGCACAATAACCGCCAAATTGTGGAGCATAGGCTTCCGGATCGCTTTTAAATTTATTAAGGTTGCCTTCATTAGTAAAATACCAGATCGCTCCTTTCCATTTATAGTGGTAAGACTTGTTGCCTTTCAATGGTTTTGATTGATCAAAATAAGCCACAGGGTCATAGCCGCGAATAGCGCCATCATTTGTCGCAAAAACTTCTTTTTCCTGACCTTGAGTTTGAGTTAGAAACAAACAAAGGAATCCGGTTAAAATGTACTTCATCATATAACGTGGTTATTTATAATAATGCAATAACCGAAAGACCCCGATCAATGGTTCCTATTATCAAGGGTATTTTTTTACCTTTAGAAACATTCAACCTCAAGGACTATGAAAAACCTGGTATCCAACAAGCTGCGTGATCAAATCATCAAAATAGGCTGGATATGTATCGCATGGTCGGTGTTTTCCGTTTTTCAATTCTTTACCGGCTACCAGACCTTGCAGGACTTCAATTGTGATCTTCAAGGTGTGGACCCCAACCTATTTTTAGTAGGTAGTATCCTTACCGGAATCGTAGCCGGGCTCATTGGGGGCAGTACCATGGTATTTCTTTGGGAAGAATGGCTCAGGTCCAAAAGTTATGGATGGACTTTGCTGAACATTATCTTTTCTTATACCATCATTTATATTCTCGTTTCAATTTTTGGGGAACTATTTGTTCGAAGCTCCCAGCTCGGTTTGACTGTAGTTGATAGGAAATTATGGATGGCGATGCTTTCTCATACCGATGAAATATTAGTGTGGCAGAATTATTTTGTTTGGTTAGTAGTAGTAATAGGGACTTTAATTTTCTTGCAAATAAATGATAAGTACGGCCCGGGTACCTTCATGGCGTTTTTGAGTGGACGTTACTTTAAGCCTAGGCGAGAGGAACGTATCTTTATGTTTTTGGATTTGAGATCTTCCACAACCATCGCCGAAAAACTAAAAGAGATACGGTACTTTAGTTTTATAAATGACGTCGTTAAACACGCCACACCAGCAATCCTAAACAACAGAGGAGAGATCTATCAATATGTGGGTGATGAGATTGTAATAAGTTGGCCACTATCCTCCGGCCTTAAAAATGAAAACTGCATCAAATGCTTCTTTGATATTCAGGAAGCATTGTTGAAAAGATCCAACTATTACGAAAACGAGTACGGTACAATCCCTCAGTACAAAGCCGGATTACATTACGGTTTTGTGATGGCCGGTGAGATTGGTGTCGTTAAACGGGATATTGCGTTTTCTGGGGATGTGTTGAATACCACTTCGCGCATCCAAGAAAAATGTAATGAGC
>JAJCYK010000542.1 GCA_029262935.1 Cytophagales bacterium
GCCACAAAATTGCAGAAAGAGGCCTATGAGGAATACCTTCCATCAATTGATGATTTCCCTATTGAAAAAGTACTGAATGCATTACAGTTATAACCATGGAACGAAACTCATTTTTGAAATTAGTTAAGAACTACAAGGCCGTTTTTTTAGATTCTTACGGTGTGCTTAAAACCCATCACGGGTTAATTAAAGGGGTAGAAAATACCCTTGACTTGCTTCGATCACAGGGTATACGTTTTAAAATTTTAACCAATGATGCCAGCAGAAGCCGTCAACAGCAGGTAGAAAAATTTAATGAACTGGGATTGACAGGACTAACTACAGAGGAAATCATTACCTCGGGAACCTTAGCAAGACATTTTATTGAAGACAAAAACTTGCAAGGCAGTATCGCTTATTTAGGGACAGATAGTGCGGCTAGTTATATCTTGCAAAGTGGTAGGAAGTCAATCTCTATCAAAGAGGTGGACTTGGAAAATTGTGACGATATAGCTGGGTTCGTGTTTCTAGATGATGAAGGGTTCGATTGGAATACAGACATCAACAAGACCATCAATCTACTGAGAATAAAAAATATCCCGGTGGTGGTCGCGAATTCAGATAAGTTATACCCTGTTTCTTTTCGAGACGTAGCCGTTGGGACCGGTGGCATAGCCAAATTGGTTGAAAATATACTCGGTAGAAAATTTATTCATTTCGGCAAGCCTGATTCTCAAATGTTTGTGTATGCCTATAATTTACTCTCACCAAGTCAGGATTTTTCTAAAAATGACATTCTAATGGTAGGGGATACTTTGCAAACGGACATTCTTGGAGGCAATAAGTTTGGACTACGTACAGCCTTGGTACTCACTGGAAATACTTCAAACAGAAAAGCGGATATGCTGATTTCAAGTACGGGAATCATACCTGATTATATATGTGAGTCAATTACCAGCTAGCCACTTATCTCCTTAATTCAACCATTCGTCCCCCTAGTTCGATCAGGTGGCCTAATATAAAAATATTGTTCTGGCAATTTCCTGTTATTTCGTGCCAAGACATGAGGTATGTCTTCACTAAAAAAATACTAATATGATTTTAACAGAGAACCATACAGGCTTAATTGCCACGACCAAACTAACTAATACCAGGGTGGGGTTAGAAAAGGATCATACCCATATTCGAGAGCAGTTAGCTCAACGCATAGCTGAATTAAACCAATTTGTCTATCATGTCTCTCATGACTTGATGTCTCCGCTTTGCAGTATTCGAGGGTTATTGAACCTTTTGGCTAAAGAACGGCCTGTTGGTCATCAGCAATACCTTTCTCTAATAGAAGACCGTATAGAACATTTAAACACGTTTACTAGCGAGATTTTAGCATACTCAAAAAACTTGAATTTGGAGCTTAGTTGCGAACCTCTGAAATGCCACCAGTTGATTCGTAATAGTTACCAAAAATACCAAGAGATTTACCCGAATCTTAACATTAAATTAAACACCTTCATTGGGAATGGACCATTTCATAGTGACCCAAATCGTCTAAGCAATATCTTCAACGTGCTTTTTTCAAATGCTTTCCAATTTGCAGATGCTGAAAAGCCTAACCAACACATTGATTTATCTCTTTTTTCAGAAAACTCTTCCTTAGTTATAAAATTTTTAGACAATGGATTGGGCATTCCAAATGAGATAAGGCCTTCTGTAATGGACATATTTTTTAGAGGCTCTACGGCATCCAAAGGCAATGGTTTGGGGCTGTATATATTAAAGCAAGCAGTTGATAAATTACAGGGTACTGTGACAATTGAAAGTAAAGAAAGTTTGTACACAGAATTCATCATCAGATTGCCCTTAAATTAGATGCCTACCGGATGATAAAACATTGAAGCCATTACATAGGTAGTGCCCTGTTTTGTTTTGACGGTTAAGCAACTTGTTGCTTAACCACTGTTTGCATCACGAGTAACAAGAGAATCAACATTTTCCATATTCGAGTAAATAACGCACGCCACTTGTTAAAAAGCGTGTAGTCATCACCTATAATTCAATTACTCATTGACAACTTAAGTGAGTGGTCTAAAAAGAGTGATTCGCGAACAAAATACAAAAATCATGCGCACGATTTTCGGTTAAAAGTTCAGTGGGATCGACGACAAGACATGCTTATCCTATGAGTGGCATTCATTACCTGTTTAGCGGAATCATTATACTGTAAACATTTGATCCTGAGAATTATACCACTTGACCCACATATCTTGTTAGCCGACGATTTTAAGGGCCAAGGCAACAGTTTTCGCACGTACTTTGGTACATAATAAAAGTCGAACGAAAACAAAAATGATTATGAGAAATGGTATTATCATCCCTTGTTATAATGAAGCGGATCGCTTGCCTGCAGCGGAATTTAAAACATTCGCCATTGCTCATAGCGAGTACTTGTTATGTTTTGTAAACGATGGTAGCTCCGATGATACGGTAGCTGTGTTGCAAGCCATCCAAACGGCTGCTCCTGGCAACGTTCTCATTGTTGATTTAAAGGAAAATTCAGGCAAGGCCAACGCAGTAAGCCAAGGAGCAAAGCACTTATACCAAAATACTTCAGTAGATAACATCGGCTTTCTGGATGCAGACCTGGCCACTGATTTTAATGATTATAAAACGTTGGTAGATGAACTAAAAAATTCAAAAGTAGTAATCGGTTCACGACGTGGTGGAGACGATGAGGGTGTGTCACGCAGTTTACTACGTCAGGTGTTTAGCCACACGATCAAAGTGATGATCCAATTCATTACTCGATTACCCATTGCCGATACTCAGTGTGGCGCGAAAGTATTTAGCCGTGAATTCATTCCCACTATTTTTAAAACCCCATTTACTTCCAAGTGGTTATTTGATGTGGAGATCTTTCTGAGACTAAAAGAAGATTTAGGAAAGAAAAGCCTGCTATCCGTATTTACCGAAAAGCCGTTGCAGCGATGGGAGGAAGTTGAAGGATCAAAGCTGAACTTAAAAGATTCCTTGATGATCCCTTACAACTTGATCTCGATCTGGGTTCAATATGTGATAGCCGGAAACTTGAAACGACCTACTTTAGGCATAAACTAACGAATTGAACAAGTTTCAGACTTTAGCAATAAACATCAAACCCATTACCCGTAATATGCTTAAACACCATGATAACGCCCAAATTCAGGTATTAATACTTGCATACCGAGTTAGGGTTTTCTTTATATTGCACTCATTATTTTTAGCCCTTAATACCTATGCTCGTAAGTAAGGGAGACCAGAATAGTTCGTATGTCTTTCTGACATTGGCTATTTGTATTGGTTTACTTTTTCATGGGACTGCCTTTTTTAACACTTTGGAGTCCACCTACGATTACTATGTTCATATATTTTTTGCAGACCACTATCAAAAGTCCTGGTTTGAACCATGGGAGTATCGCTGGTATACAGGCTTCAGCTTATTCAGCTTTCCACCACTAGTACATCAGCTGATTGCTTTACTCGCTAATTTTGGGGGGCTAAAAATTGGTGCCTGGATACTAGCCAACGCAATAATCATCCTTTATGTCGTAGGCATATTTCGGTTCTCAAAACTCATTAGTTTGAATGAAAAAGCTGCTGGTTACAGTGCTTTAGTAGGTGTGTTTTTACCTTCCACGGTTGAGACGCTCCATTTATTCGGTCAGTTACCCATGATGCTAGGCATCGGTTGGCTGCTAAATGCATTGCCGGAGATATATCTATGGGTGCGTTACAGAAAACTGCGTTATTATTTTGCTGGTATTACCATAATTGCTGCGGCGGTATGCTCACATCATGTCACACCGATTTTTGGAACGATCTTTTTCGTACTACCTATAATGGCCACTGCTATGATTGACAAAGCGCAGGCTTTGAAATCGGGTACCAAATCAATTCCTTGGCAAAAATATTGGGCCTCCTTCAAATCATGTTTTACACCGGTGGTTATTTTTGGTCTTTCTACTATAATGGTTACCATTTTAGTGATATTACCTTACTGGTTATTTTCAAAAAATGATCCCATTGTTCAAGTCCCCATTCCTCATGGATCTCGGGATAATTTTTTCCAAGTTGGCTCCTCCGGTTTGGTGTTTTTTATTATTCCTTGGGGGTACGTGTTGTTTCTAATTCCTTTCATTTTTTATAGGCTGTTTAGCAGAAGAAACATTTTTATTGGACTTTCATTTGCCCTTTTGTTTTTATTAGGAACGGGAGGGACCACCCCTATTCCCAAAATGCTACTGGGAGAAAATGCTTTTTCCATTCTCACCTTAGAACGGTTTACTTTTTGGGCCACCATATGGGCCACCCCGATCTTAGGAGAATTCCTCTGGAGGTTTTTTGAAGGCGATATACGTGAAAAGATGGTGTCCAAATTCAGCGGGTTTGCCATCAATTTGATAACTGGATTTATGATATCCATCATTTTCGCTAGCGCAGTTTTTGGAATGAATCTCTCAAGTTTTAGACCCACACAACCAGATAAAGTGAAGATGCTTCCCATAATCAATTTCCTTAACATGGATAAACATTATGAGTGGCGGTATCTTACTTTGGGCTTTGGAGATCAAATGGCATGGCTATCCACCAACACCAAGGCATTCACCATTGATGGCAATTATCACAGTGCCCGTAGGGTGCCGGAATTGACTTCCAGAGCTGTAGAGCGTTTAGAAAACTCTAAATATCGGGGGTTCGAAGGTTTAGGATCCTTGCAGGAGTTTCTTGCTATTCCAGAAAAATATCATCTAAAGTATATCTTTTCCAATGATAAGTTCTATGACCCCATGTTGTTCTTTTCAGGTTGGCACCGAGTAAAAGCATTAAATAATGGTATTATTATATGGGAGAAATCGGATATACCCCCACTACCTACAGTGTTACCCCATGGGGAGTTTCCCAAATACCAAAAGCTATGGTGGGGGATTTTGCCATTAACCATTCTATTGACGGCGTTCTTCTGCAATGTGCAATTGCATTGGATTAACCATATCAGTCAAAAGAATGCTCAAAGAGATAGTTACTCCAATCCGGAAAGATCACGAGGAACGTTAAATCGCGGGTTCTTCAAAGTCCTTAGCGGTTGGGTCGTCTTGATGTTAATGATATGTATCGGAGGCAGCTACTATCTTTTCAAGTTACACCAAAAGCAAAACACTCCTACCAAAGTGGTGCTTTCCTATTATGATGCCTTGGATTTTAAGGAATTTACCACCAGTCATAGTTATTTCGACCCTGAAAGCGGTTTAACCCTTGATCAATACATGTTGGAGAATTCAGTTTCCGATGGTATCGTTGAATCTTACGGGAAGCTTAATATCATTGGGACGAAGTTATTAAATAAAGAAGGTGCATCCGCCACGGTAGCTACCCAATTGGAATGGATCACGCCACTAAACGCCTATAGGAAACAAACAATTCATGAAGTCATTAAGCGAGGTAAAAAATGGTACATAGTCCCATCAAAAACAACCCCTCGAAAACCTCCAGAGCAACTTATTGCCAAGCCGTATTTGAGCTACTTTAATCAACAAAGACGCCGATTGACGGTAGAAGAAACATTTCATGAGGATGTGCTGGATAGGCCTGTTATTCATATTAAGGAGGCTACATTGATCAAATCGGATGGTCTCTATTCAATCATAGGCCAGGTACAAAACGTTGACAACAATCCAGCTGATATCACGCTTCATGCCACACTCTTAAATAAGGATAGTTTGAATTTGGCACAGTTCAACGCCAGATTTGTAATAATGCACAAACTTATGCCCAAAGAAGTAACAGCATTTAGGATCGATTTTACGGAAGAGCGGTGGAAAGATTTGGTAGAAAACCGTACCCCTGTATTTGATCCAATACCTGAGAAAAATATGAGTTTTTCGGATGAACCTGGTTTATTCAAAATTGCCGCAGTAGCAAGTATTGCAAAACAGGATATGTATAGAGACTTAACCATCAATGGGTTAAACGTCAAAGAAAATACGGTACAAGGAACAGTTTTTAATGCCGGT
>JAJCYK010000543.1 GCA_029262935.1 Cytophagales bacterium
CAAACTTGAATCTTGGACCCCTGGGGATTCCTATTAAAAAATTAACTCCTGCTAGATTGGACCCATTAATCCAGGACTTGTGGAGTAATGCGGCGTACAAAAAGCAGGCACAGTTCGTACGCAGCGAGATGAAACAGGAAGCCGATCCAGAGCAACTTGTTAAGGCTCTGAAACTTCCAACGTGGGATTGAGGCATTCTTTTGCACAAAGGCTAAAAAAGAGGCCACCTCTCAGTGGCCTCTTTCCGTCAATGTAATAGGTCAATCCGTTAAAATTACCTTTCCAGTAAAGCCGCTTGCCCCGGCCACTACACGATAATAATAGATGCCTTTATCCAAATTAGCAGCATCAATGGACACACCATTAATTCCTTCAATGGTAAAACCTTGGTAGCTGCGCATGCAAGTACCGCGTTGATCATATAATATGATCTCATAATTGCCTGTATCTGATGCAGGAAAAAATACAGTTGCTTGATCTTTCATAGGGTTGGGAACAACATATGATGTTGAATTTGAGAACGCTTCTTGTATGTTATGCTTAAATTCTAGATTGGTTATATTCAAGGATTTAGTTTGTGTTTGACCATCGGAGGATTTCTGTGTAAAGACTACCATTTTCAAATCCGAAAAGTCTATTCTTTCGCCTAGTACAGATTTGAATTCAGAATCAGCCAAACTGTATTTACTCATAGAATCGGTTAACTGCACGGTTACTTTAGGTTGGTCCTCCCAATGCAAAGTCATGCTTTTTATTAAGGTGATTTCCAATAATCCGGTACCTGAAGCCTCAAAACCAAAGTTATTATACTGTGATAGGTCTACTGCGCTAAATCTTGGATTGAAGGCTTTATAAAGGGACACATATTCTTTGGTGGTACTAGAAACATGTGCATCACGTTCCAATCGATATCCTTCACCTTGGTAAAGTTCGGCGTTCGGCGATATTTGATAATCCAACACTACTGTACTGCCAGCTGCGTCATCCAACCCCCAAGGTCCATCAGAGATAAACAAATCGTCCGGAGTGAGGTCCAATTCGTTACTTACTCTAAAACCTAAGTCAAACATCCCTCCCACTTTCAATGTTACCGGAGTGATGTACTGGTTTAGCTCCGCTTCGAATTGAATCTTTTCTTCCAAACTCGTTTCCGTACGTTTTAACCCGCCATCTATTGATACTGCTTTGGTATCGGTGCTATTGACTATTTGCAACTGCAGGTCACCGTTTTTGTAAGTAGCGCTCTTTACAAATACTGGTGGCGGTACGGAACTATGGTATCCCACTATAGGAGCCTTAGATTCCAATAAGTTGATTATCTCAGAGCTTATATTATACAGATCGTCAATAGAACCAGCCCAAATTTGGAAATTATAAAACCCGCGATTGTCTTGGTATTCATCGATGTTCCAATGGCTTTCTATAAAAAGTCCTTCATCTTCGATGCCTGCAGAGAAACTCAATACAAATTCCAAGCTGCCATCAGGCCTTTTTATTAGGGATTTTAAGAATGAATGTTCGTTTATATCCATAGTAGAAACTGATAAAATCTCCGCGCCCAGTAACCGATCACATATAAACTTACTATGCTCATAGACGGCGTTTTCAGTTTTTAGTGCAAGTAAAGCGCCCGCGCGGAAGTCATTAAGGTAGTAATCAACGGATAGTACTTCCGTAGCATTGGTAATTCCCAAAAGATCCTTAGGTGAAGATTCAAAAAGAGTAGCGTTGGAAATGGCGTTTTCAGGAATCAGTTCGTTCAATGGAATGTCTGTATGTGAAGTGGCGTATTTTGCTTTATTAGACTTGTACTCTTTTTTAAATTTCTTAGCTGACGCCCTGTCGAATACGTTGTTTTCTTTGGACCTTTTAAAGTTTCTTCTATTAATCAAATTCGCAAGGCGGTTGTTGCTCTCAAGCCCACCGTCATTACCTCCGGAAACTTCAATTACAGGACAGCTTGCTACTCCTGAACAAGAAGGGTCATCACAATCAATAAGGCCATCACCATCGTCGTCAATTCCATTTATACAATCCTCTTGAGGTACTGGCGCCGTTGGACATCTAGCCCCATCGTTACTGGAGCTTGATGGCCCAAATGCGAAAACATTGGAGTTTATGGACTGGTTGGTTATAGACTGTACATTATAAATGATGTATACGGTACCCGTTTGGTTCGCAGAAACATAAAAATTCCCGTCCACATCAAAATATACGGCCCCAAACGTGTATTTGAGATTGGATAAAATGGGCACCACGCCCAAAGAAGTAACCTGACCGGTCACCGGGTTAATTTGAAGTAATCGATTGGTATTTTTTTCAACAGTATAGGCTAAGTTATCTACGGCATTAAATGCCCAGTCATGTATGTTTAAGTTTTCAGAAAGTGTATGTTCTGAAATGTAACTACCATAATTGACAGAGCCAGGATTAAGGTCAATGGAATGGTATTTAGGTCCTCCTGCTTTTAAATAATAAATTCCATCGTAACTGATATCACCGATATAGGGATTGCTGGTGGGCAGCTCAGGTATAGTAAAGGTGGTATAGTTGAAATCTTTCCCAATTCTGATAATTTCATGATTATTGGACAAGGCACCCCAAATAAATCCGTCAGCCGGGTTGTACCCGGTCCCATTGATACGCTCCTCCACGATGTCTTGAGCTACCAAATAGGCACTTCCTGAGGCTAAATCAATGGCATATACATCGTTGAACTGAAATAAATAGGCATTGAAATCGCAATTAAACGGTTCGTCCTGAGCCCAGCAGTTTTGAGGTGTGATGCAGCCTATTATCAAAGCTGCAATGATGTGAAAGTAACGTATCTTCATGATTATGTTTTAATTACAATTTATTGAACCCTCAAATTTCTTCAATTAAAGGTCCCTTTTCATTGATATTCGGCGGTTGGTAGGGAATCTTCGGCGAGTGGCAAAAAATAGCGGTTATTTTGTTT
>JAJCYK010000544.1 GCA_029262935.1 Cytophagales bacterium
GTCACCGATGGTCAAATAGACATTGCCAAGAACATATTTTTACAATTAACTAGAAAATATCCCAATTGGAGCAAAAAAAATGAAGCTTTGGTGTGGTTGGGTAAAATATACCTTGAAAAGGGAGAATTCAAACAAGGAGTGGGAGCCTTAAGAGACATTCGTGATCGCTCTCTTAGTGATGATCTATCCGGTTTGATGTTGGAGTACCTGCGCCAGGCTGACCTGCTCACCTTAAAAGACTTAAACCATACCTATCCAAACGACAAAGTCGTGGCACAAAGTCTGGCCACCAAATTGGCGATTAGCCCTATGTTGCCAAGCGATCAGCTACTGTTTGATGAGTTAGTCGACAAATTTAATTTCAAAAAGGAAGAAATCAGCAATCAATTGGTAGGCCCTACCATTAGGAAGGATAATTACAAAGTAGCTATATGTTTTCCTTTCATGACTGAGGACTTAAAAAGGGACCGCAAACACAACTCCAACCAATGGGTTTTGGATATGTACCAAGGCATTCTCTTAGGGCAAAGGAAATTAAAATCCAGGCAAGTTGCCGTGGAAGTATTCGCTTATGATACAGAACGCGATAGTACGAAAACCGCAGAGATTCTATCTCAAAACGAACTTAGAAGCATGGACTTGGTTATAGGTCCGCTATATCCAAAGCCTAGTGAATTAGCAGCCGCATTTACTTATGAGAATAGAATTAATATTCTGAATCCATTATCTAGTAATTTGCAGATTGTGGCGAACAATCCTTATTCATTTCTATTCAACCCGGGAAATGAAACCCAAGCCTTGGTTGCGGCTGATTTTATGGCTGATAAGATTGACAAAGATGAAAAAGCTTTGGTGATCTATGGATCCAGGGACAATGACTCTATCGCCGCTTTTGCCTATAGAGACGCCCTCCAAGAAAAGGAAGTTGAAGTACTGATGATGGAGAGGGTACCCACGGCAGATCCTGAAGAGATCGCCCGTTTCATTTCCGACCATCTCACTGAAATTTTTGGACAAGAAGGAAGACCAGCACGGGAAAACGTGGGTCATATCTATGTAGCCTCTATAGATGAATTAATTGTGTCGAACGTGATTGGTACTATCGACAACATCGACCCCGAAGTAAATATTATGGGTAATGAAAGTTGGCTGCGTTCGCGATATGTAGATTTCAAACAATTGGAACGTATGCAAGTTTACATGACTGCCCCCAGCTATTTGGATTATACCAGCGACAACTTTAAAGAGTTTCAAAAGGCCTACAAGAGTACCAATGGAAGCATGCCTAACCGCTTTAGTTTTATAGGTTATGACATGATGCTGTTGTTCGGCAGATTTTTAAACGAAGGAGGAACCTATTTTCAACACCTCTTACAGAATGAAAAATTCTATGCTGGCACCTTGTTTCAAGGATTCAATTATCAAGGTCACAACGACAACCAGCATGTGCCTATAGTTACGTTCCAGGACGGTCTGCTTACCCTGGTGAATAAATAGTCTGACTTATCATGTTACAACGTACCCAAAGCCAAGAACTCTTTCAGCGCGCTCAAAAAGTTATTCCCGGTGGAGTCAATTCACCAGTAAGGGCCTTTAAGGCCGTGGGCGGCGATCCTTTATTTATCAAATCAGCCGTTGGTGCCTATATGACGGATCAAGACGGCAATCAATTCATAGACCTAATAAATTCCTGGGGTCCCATGATACTGGGACATGCCCAAAAGGACATTGAATCCGCTATAGGAGAGGCTATGAAACGTTCTCTATCCTTTGGGGCTCCGGCTCAGGCCGAAGTTGAAATGGCGGAATTGATCACATCTATGGTTCCTTCTATTGAAAAGGTTCGTATGGTAAATTCCGGAACAGAAGCTACCATGTCAGCCATTCGGTTGGCTAGAGGTTTCACAGGAAAGAACAAAATCATCAAGTTTGAAGGATGTTACCACGGCCATGGCGATTCTTTTTTGATTGCTGCTGGAAGCGGAGCCTTGACCATGGGCACCCCAAACAGTCCTGGTGTCACTGAAGGTGTCGCCGCAGACACATTGATCGCAACTTTCAATGACATTGCTTCAGTAAAATCCCTTACCAATGCGAACGAGGGTCAAATTGCAGCGCTCATTATTGAGCCCGTAGCGGGAAACATGGGTTGCGTACCCCCGCAAGCTGGGTTTCTACAAGATTTACGGGACCTTTGTGACCAAGAAAATATTGTACTGATCTTTGATGAGGTGATGACTGGATTTCGATTGGCCCTTGGTGGAGCCCAAGAAATCTATGGCGTTTCTGCGGACATTACTACCCTGGGCAAAATAATTGGCGGTGGGTTGCCCGTAGGAGCCTATGGTGGTAAAGAAGAAATAATGGACTTCGTATCTCCCGAAGGCCCCGTTTACCAAGCCGGCACTCTGTCTGGAAATCCTTTGGCTATGGCTGCTGGAATTACCATGCTTAGTCTTTTACAAACTCAACCAGATACGTACCAGACCCTCGGTAAGCTTACTGAAACCATTGCTGTTGCTATTCAAGAAGATCTTAAGAGTTTGGGAATGGGCTACACGATAAATCGGGTGGGTTCTATGATGAGCCTCTTTTTTACCTCCGAGCAGGTAGTTGATTTTAAAGGAGCTAGTTCCTGTAGCACGGACACCTTTAGTCGTTACTTTCAGAACATGCTAAAACATGGCGTATACTTGCCACCAAGCCAATATGAGAGCTGGTTTGTTTCTACAGCCATCACCAAAGATATTGCCGAAAAGATTATTTATGCCAGTAGATTGAGTTTGCAATCCCTTTAAAATAAAAAGAAGGATATTAGAAACTCCACGGAAGAGAACAATATCAAAAACATGGAATACAAATAACCCACAATCCAAAATTTTGTCAATGTTTTGAACCACCCCTGTTGATATACTTTTAAAAACGAGATATAGGTATAAGTAGAAACTAATAAAAATGCTATCATACCTATCCAGTCCTGAGTATTTTCCCCCAACCCCAAATAAGTAATTAATAGTAAAGCGAGTCCATATATCAAATAGGCAAACGAGTGCAAGTAAAGCCCATGGACTAAATGTCGAATGTATAGAACCTTCCTCCGGTAATACAGTACTTTTAAAATGAAGGCAAAGATTGGCAATAACAGCAACATCATTATGGGCACGTTCTGTAACAA
>JAJCYK010000545.1 GCA_029262935.1 Cytophagales bacterium
TTATTGGCCCATCCGATTAAACCGCGGAGGGGAAACCTTAGTGCCGGGGAAGCTAGAAGACCCAGTACAGTATATTGATGTACGGGATGTTGCTGAATGGATGATCCGACTGGCAGAAGGAAAACGTACCGGCACCTATAATGCGGTAGGACCTAGCACACCTCAGACCATCTATGAATTTGTCAGTCAGGCTCAAACAGCATTTAAGTCTGAATCGTCCTTCATTTACGTGGATGATTACGATTTCTTGAAAGAAAACCGGATTGAATACATCATACCCTGGATACTACCTGCGGGTAACAATTTCGGCTCTGCCAGAGTCAATAACCAACGGGCAATTAATGCAGGTTTAACCTTTCGGGACCTTCCAGAATCCATGAGTGATACCTACCAGTGGTGGATGTCAGAGGCGGTGTCTTCAGAAAGAAGAAATGCCTACGATCAAAAGGAAGGCTCCATTTTGCTACGAGAACCTGCTATTATTGAAAATTGGCGGGCCTATCAAACCAGTCGCAGGCGGTAATATTCCTCGGAATACATTTAACACTTTTTAACTTCTTACCCATTGATGGAGTAAATGAGGTGTTGTTACTTTGTAATTCAAAGTACTTTTATAATATGAGATCTAATAACGACCACTTTTTTTATATGCTGGCAGTGATCATTTTTCTTATCATGAAATTGGCATACACATTTTTTGAAAACGAGGCGGTATTGTTTCTTTTACTGCCTACCAACTTGGCAATTGAAACCATCACCAGCTCCATTGCTGCTTATGACCCTCAATCCGGATTCTTTCATGAAAGCCTCAACATTGTAATCGACAAGTCCTGCTCTGGGTTTAACTTTTGGATCCTTTGTTTTGTCATGTTTGCTTTTACTACCGTACGCTTCATTAAAGGAAACGCATTGAAACTTATGATGTTTCCGGCAGTACTTCTTATTTCCTTGGTGTTGACAATTTTCGTCAATACTTCTAGAATCCTCTTGGCAACCCTTACACCTGAATTCTTCAATGAGCAATTCCCTTGGCTGCATCAAGCACAGGGGACCTTGATCTATTTGACCTTCTTAATCACTTTCTATTTGGGCTTATACTACTTATTACAAAAACTCCCTTTATCTCATGAGAAACTTGCTTAATCCCAAATGGCTATTAGTAGTTAACACCGTACCAATAATGGTACTTTTCTTGCTCTTTTATAGCCAGTATACCATTGTAAAAAGCTTGTTAACCGATGAAAGTTTGACACTGTGGAGAACGTTCGGCGGAGTGTTGTTTGGCCTATGCTTGATTCATTTTGCTTACGCCCTTTGGTTAATTCTAAAGCGTCAATCCATATCCCTATATTATGGATTTGTAGCACTAGTGCTATATATAGTATTTCTGTATATGTATGGAAATTATGCCTGGGACATAATACCATTTGATATCCCCAGATGGATGATTCCGGGGGATCTGTTTATGTATGTAGGCACTTTTGTAATGCCCACATTGGCCCATGCTTTATTTGTGTTAGTAGGTAGGTTCACCGCGGAACAGGACAACCCGAAAGCCGGTTTAAATTTTCTCATCGCAGTAACAATACCCATATTATGGTACCTGTTCTCACAAATAATCCTTCCCTTCTGGAAACCGGTAGATTCCAATTTTGGCGTGCATTTTATCATCGTAATGGTGATCGTAGGGACGGTGGCATTTTTGTTCTTTTTAATTAGGGGAATTTACATTCTTGCGTTTAAGAAAAGTGCCTTATGGATTAAATATCAGCTGGTTTGGAAAATACCGATATCATTGGTGTTTCCCTGGTTGGGTTTAGCCATAAATAATGGACACTTACTAGATACCTACGGATATTATGGCAATGGCCTCTTTGGAAACTTTCACAGCCCCTGGTTTTATGGATTGGCCATGGCAAATGCTTTATTTATATGCTTGCCAAATACTTCCAATGCCTATTATCGTTTGTTATTGTTGGCTTGTAGAGCTGTTACATTCAGCTTTACGACCTATTTCTTTTTGGTCTTCCTGCCTTTTTTACCGCTCTCGGTTATTGCCATTGCTGCTGTGGGAGTGGGCTTTCTAATGCTATCCCCTTTGGTTTTGATGGTAGTTCATGTCAACCAACTTTCAGGTGACCTTCGGGACTTGCGAAACCATTTTTCCAGACTCAGCTTAATCTCAATACTTTTAACGGGTATTGCGGTACTTCCTATTGGTGTTACCTTGTCCTTTTTAAAAGACAAAAGTACTTTAAATGAATCTTTGGAATATCTCTATACTCCTAACTATACCAAAGATTACCAGATAGATATAATTTCCCTTCGCAAAACCTTGGAGGTCATAAAAGCACATAAAGTACGAGGACGAGAGGTGATCATCGGAGCCCAAACACCCTATATTTCTTCCTATTTTAATTGGTTGGTGTTAGATAACTTGACCTTGTCAGACGCTAAAATCAATCAAATAGAACAAGTTTTTATGGGCGAACCTATGCTAGATTTTGGTTCAGAAGCATTGCGGAATGAGCATGTTTGCATTACCGATTTCAGCACTAAAAGCACCTTCGATGACAATCAACAGGCTTGGGTTAGTTGGGTGGATTTAGAGATTACCAATGAAGCAAGCAATACTTGGTTTGCAGAATACGCCACTACTTTTGACTTGCCGGTGGGTTGTTGGATCAGCGACTATTACCTTTATGTAGGAGATCGCAAAGAACCTGGTATTTTAGCGGAGAAGAAATCCGCGATGTGGGTGTTTTCTCAAATCAGAAATGAGAACAGGGACCCCGGGTTGCTCTATTATCTTACAGGTAATAGGGTGGCTTTTAGGGTGTTTCCATTCACAGAAATGGAAACGAGGCATACCGGTATAGAGTTCGTTCATAAAGAACCTGTCACTCTGAAAATTGATGGCTTTAAAATCAAGCTGGGCCATCCAGATAGCGTCAACCAAATAGAAACAAGCCACCAATTAGGCAACCTTGCTTACATTTCCAGTATAGATAAAAAGACCCTACCCCTAGTACAACGGCAACCCTATTACCATTTCATTGTGGATGTTTCCGCTGGGAAGGGGGTGTTGGTAAATAAATATCAGCAGCGGATATTAGGTCTTATAAACAATCAACCTCTAACCAAGGGCAAAACCAAAATAAGCTTCACCAACAGTCATACTACTACAGTAGATTTCAATAGTCAATGGCAAGAAGCATGGCAAAGCCAAACTTTCGCAGGAGGGTTTTATTTACAGAGAGCGTTTGAGAAGGCCTTGGTCCGTAGCTACGAATCATTGTCAGATGATTACCCGGTATTCGTGGTAGTAACGGACAGCCTGGACCAGGCGATTTTGCCAAAGAACTTTGCGAACCTAAGCATGACCTACCCAGAAAGCGATTTGTTCTATGTGCTGGATCAGGATGGTCAGTTGATCCCCCATGCTTTGAATCACCATCCTAAAGAGCCCCTT
>JAJCYK010000546.1 GCA_029262935.1 Cytophagales bacterium
ATAGGTGCGGAACTCTAGTAAAGTGGGTCCCTGTCCGCTACGAGCACGTTCTGCAGCCTCTGCCACTGCTTTATGTACTTCCTCGACCTGCATGGCATCAACGGCCGCAGAAGGAATATCATATGCTTCACCAAGGGTATACAGTTCTGTAACATTTGAGGTACGTGCCACGGAAGTACCCATCGCATAACCATTGTTCTCAATGACTAATATTACGGGCAACTTATAGTTCATAGCCAGATTAAGCGCTTCATGGAAGGCTCCTTGACGTACGGCTCCATCGCCCATATACGTCATACAAAGGTTATTCGTTTTATTGTATTTCTCTGCAAAAGCAATGCCCACACCCAAAGGAATTTGTCCTCCAACAATCCCATGCCCCCCAAAGAAGTTATTTTCTTTGTCAAACATATGCATAGAACCACCTTTACCTTTGGAGATGCCGGTAGCTTTGGCAAACAGCTCTGCCATGATGTACTTGGGGTCACTACCCAAGGCTATGGGATGGGCGTGGTCCCGGTATGCTGTAATGTACTTGTCATCCTTATCCAATGCAGTGACTGCCCCAGCTACACAAGCCTCTTGTCCAATGTACAAGTGACAAAACCCTTTAATCTTTTGCTGTCCATAAAGCTGGCCGGCTTTTTCCTCAAATTTTCTCATGAGTTGCATGCACTCATACCAATATAAGTAGGTGTCTTTTGAAAAGTTAGCCTTTGAATTTACCTTTGCTTTCGACTTTGCTTTCGTTGTTGCCATACCCGGGGTTTTAGTTCTTAGGGAGATTCGATCTTCAAAATGTTTGGCAAATTAGTCAAAAAACACCAACAAGGAAATTAATGCACCTGGAAAAAATCAGTTTATCTCACTTCAAAAACTACCGGCAATGTGACCTGCAGTTTTCGGATCATATCAATTGCATTGTAGGACCAAACGGCAGTGGGAAAACCAATTTGCTTGACGCCATTCATTACCTATCCTTGACCAAGAGTGCTTTTAACTCTATAGATCAGCAAAATATCGCCCACAATGAGGCTTTTTTTGCTATTAGAGGGGTTTTTAGCCATGAAGATAAAAGTAACCTAATTCAGTGCAGTGCCAAGGTCGGTAGTAAAAAGGTAATTGAAAAGGATAAAAAACCCTATACGAAGCTTAGTGAACACATCGGGTCTTTTCCTGCCGTAATCATTACCCCTTACGACACAGATATCATCAGAGAAGGTAGTGAGGGCCGTAGAAAGTTTTTGAATAATATGCTCTCGCAGATTGATGCACACTATTTGGAATCGCTTATTAAATACCAGAATATATTAAAGCAGCGTAATCAATTGCTTAAGAACTTTGCTCACAATACAAAGTTTGACGGGGCCTTGCTCCAGTCTTATGATGAGCCGTTGCTGGCTTTATGTGGGGAACTCCATGCCAAAAGAGACAAATTCATCCTTCGGTTCGTTGGGTTGTTTAAGAATCACTACCACAAGTTATCTGAAGGAAGCGAGCAAGTCAACATCCATTACCGGTCTCACTGTCATGATCAAGACTTTCCTGACAGCTTTGCAGAGGCCTTATCACAAGATCTGGCCTTACAAAGAACTACCAGGGGTATTCATAAAGATGATTTGGTTTGCAGTATTAACGATTACCCTATTCGAAAATTTGGGTCACAAGGCCAGCAAAAATGTTTTGTAATCGCTCTTAAGTTGGCGCAATTTGAAATACTAAAAGAAATTAAGGGTTTCAAACCTTTGCTGTTGTTGGACGACATCTTCGATAAATTAGATGATTTACGCATTCAAAAACTCATGACGATGGTAGCAAGCCAGGTGTTTGGGCAAATCTTTATAACCGACGCCCGTCCCGAACGTACCAGTAGAATTTTGGAAAAGATACCCGGTGATCAGCGCACATTCATAGTGGCATCCGGAGAAGTTGTTGAAAAGTTATGAAACGAATCAAATTGTGATTAATCCTGGGATGCACTAACTTTTTTTTTTAGATTTAATCCTATGGCCCTTAAAAAACCGGTGCATCGCAGGTCGAACCTGTCGACTTTATCTGAATCCATACAGGATCTCCTGCAAACCTATAGAATAGAAAGTAAATTTGATGCCACACAACTTACCTCTTCATGGGAAAGATTGATGGGAGTGCCTATTTCTAAACGTACCAGGCGTCTTTTTGTGAAAAAAGGAAAGCTCTATGTAGAGCTAACTTCACCTGCTTTGAAACATGAATTAACACTTTCAAAGAGCAAGATACTTGACATATTTGATAAGGAATTTGGCAAGAAAATGATAGATGATATCATTTTCATCTAACCCTTTCCTAAGTCCACCCTACTAAAACCTCGTTTCTAGTCCTTTTTGCCCTTTTCTGGGCTATTTTTGACCATTTCGCTCACGCCCATTTGTGTGTAATATTAAGCGATTAATCCTATTGTTAATTGGCTACAATACCCATTTATTTACAGATAATTGAAAGAGGCATATTTTTTGATTTCAATACTTCGATGAGAAAATCTTTACTGTTACTTACATTGGTCTGCGCCTTCCTAAATGGACAAGGTCAAAATTGGAAAGTACTTTATGACAGCACGGAAATATATTGGAATAAAGATTGGGGAAAGTGTGTAGCCCTACTAGAGGAAGCTCTTCCACTTGCCGCAGAGGACATTAGTCCTACCAGCAGCAACTACATGGTTTTGATGAACGACTTAGGACTTGCTTATCTAGAAAGCGGTAATTACCCCAAGGCGGAATCCATATTTGTTGATCTCATTGGACTTAAGAAAGATCGATTAGGCGTTAACAGTTCAGAATATGCCGCTTCAGTGGTTAATCTTGCCGGCATATATCAAGACTTGGGCGAAGGTGACAAGGCTGAAAAGCTTTACATCGAAGCTATTGATAACTTTAAAGTATCCTTAGGCGATCAACACCCTGATTATGCCACGGCCATCCAAAATTTAGGACAGTTATACGAATCTGAGGCACGATTTACTCAAGCAGAATCACTCTACCTGAGTGCTATTGAAATTAGGAAAGTAGCCATTGGTTCGTTTCACCCCAATTACGCAAGCTCTCTTTTTAGCCTAGGCAGACTCTACAGAAAGACAGGAGACTACAAAAAATCAAAAGAGAACTTTGAACAAGCATTAGAAATCTATGAAAAATCATACGGTAAATTTCATCCCACTTATGCTAATGCTACAGGCGAACTAGGCGTATTGATGCAATCGATGGGTCAATACACCGTTGCGGAAAAATACTTATCGGAAACGGTAAAACTCAAACAAAACATCTACGGCAAAGGACATCAACAAGTGGCTGAGGCTATGAACAACCTCGGTAGTCTAAATCGGGTTATGGGAAATTTCACTAAAGCCGAGAGTAATTACCGACAAGCGGAAAAGATTTTTGAAAAAACCCTAGGTGGCAATAACCCCGACTATGGCACAGTTTTAAACAACCTGGGTGATTTTTACGTGGGAGTATTCGAATTTGAAAAAGCCCGACCCTATTATAATGAAGCCTCTGAAATATTTAAAACCAATTTTGGCACTGGCCACCCCTCTTATGCCAACACCCTAAACAATCTTGCCAGTTTAAACCGAAAGACCGGTAATTTTAAAGAGTCCGAAAAGTTTTACAAGATAACTTTAGCCATAGATGAGAATACATTAGGCAAGCAGCATCCAGCTTATGCCACTTCATTAAATAACTTGGCCATTCTCTATGTAGCCACCAAACGCTACAGTCAAGCCGAACCGTTATACAAAGAATCTATTCGCATAAAAAAAGCTACTTTGGGAGCCAACCACCCAGCCTATGCCAAGTCACTAAATAACTTAGCGCTTTTATACATGACCCAAGAAGATCTGGGCAAAGCAGAGCCTCTGTTTGTGGAAGCAATTGAAAATCAATTAAATCAGATCCATACCATCTTTCCCGCTTTAAGTGAAAAAGAACGGGAAGCCTTTTACAATACCCTGCGTGCGGACTTAGAGCGATTTAATACCTATGCTGTTTTTAGGGCCCTGGACAACCCCAACATTCTGGAACATATGTATAACAACCAGTTGACTACAAAGGCTTTGTTGTTCAACTCCTCTGCAAAAACCCGCCAAAGCATTCTTCAAAGTAATAATGCTGCGCTTATCGACGATTTTGGTAAATGGCGGAATTTGAGAGAAACACTAGCCAGATTGTACCAGCTTCCGAAAATGGATTTGGCTCAGAAGGAAACCGAGATGAAGCGGCTAGAAGAAGAAGTGGAAGCATTGGAAAAGAATCTTTCCCAACGATCTGCCTTGTTTGCAAAAGATAACAACCGCCAAAGCTACACGTGGAGGGACGTACAAGATAATTTGGAACCCAATGAAGCTGCTATTGAAATCATCCGCTTTCGCAGATACAAAATAGATCAAGACGGTAATTCTAAAGTCAACCCAGATGTGAACATTCCAGAGTTTTTAAACTATGGTTTCACTGATGAGGTGTTATATGCTGCCTTAATTGTAGACCAACATACTACTTCTCATCCCAAATTAGTATTGCTAGAAGATGGTAAAGACTTAGAAACACGTGATTTGTCCTATTATAAAAATGCTATCCACTATGTGGTAAATGATGGTAATAGTTATCAGAAATACTGGTCAAAAATAGCCGAACAATTACCTAAATCCGTGAAGAAAATATACGTCTCACCTGACGGTGTGTACAACAAAATCAATCTAAATACCATTAAAGATCCTAAAACAAAGAACTATCTTCTAGACGACGGTGCCGTTTATACGATAACAAATACTAAGGATTTAATAGAAAATAAACAGCGCTCGTTCCGATCGAAGGAAGCGGTATTGATGGGCAACCCCAATTATATGTGGGAAGGGGTAACACCAGCCCCCCAGATTGCTTCCAAAGAAGTTCGGGATTACCTGGACCTCTTACCTGGCACTGGCCGAGAAGTTAAAAACATTGGAGACTTACTGAATTCCAAAAAGTGGGATGCCAAAATTTATCAAGCAGATAATGCTCAAGAAAGCATTCTGAAAGCCACTAGCAATCCTCGAATCTTGCATATTGCCACTCACGGGTTCTTCTCATCAGACATTATTAATAGTGGCAACAGCAATGATTTCCTAAACTCCGGTTTGCTCTTGGCTGGATCAAGTAATGCGCTCTACCATAAAAGAAACAATCTAAGTTTAAGCGATGCAGAAGATGGTATTCTCACAGCTTATGAAGCCATGAATCTTAATCTTGATGAAACAGAACTTGTCGTACTTTCAGCCTGCGAAACGGGTCTGGGTACTGTAAAAAATGGAGAAGGAGTTTATGGTTTACAACGCGCCTTTAAAGTGGCTGGGGCCCAAACAATAATTCTTTCCTTATGGCGGGTTGACGATACCACTACTCAAAAACTCTTGGGTTATTTTTACCAAGGATGGCTTCAGCATCAGGACAAACACCGTGCTTTTAGGGAGGCCCAAATCAAATTACGTGAAGAATACCTCTTCCCATACTATTGGGGGGCCTTTGTGATGATTGGCGTTTAGCAACACCTTTGAGTAATTTCCTTATATTTGGTATCCAAAAACGAATACCATGGAAAAAGAATTAAGGAGTATTAAAGGGCTTTTATGGATATTCTTAGGGGTTTTGTTGACCTATCTCATATCAGTGATGGCAAACCTTTTGATCCCCTTAGCTTTGGCCTTGTTTATAGCCATTCTATTGCAACCTGTATTGGCCTGGTTTGAACGCAAAAACATTGGATTCGGCATTAGTTTGTCAGTCATTTCTATTAGCACTTTAAGCGGACTAGCTCTTTTCGGCATTTTGGTATATCAGACGGGGAAAAGCTTGATGAATGAGAAAGACAAGTTACTTAGTCAAATCAATGTAAAATTGAGTTCGATCTTGGAAAAGATAAATACCTTACCGGGTGTCGAATTGGAATCTATTGATATCGTTGATAAGATTGGGCAACTCATGAGCTATGACTGGATCATCAAATCATCCAGCACATTTGCCGGTATGTTGGGTGATTTCACGGGCTCTTTTTTTATGACCGCTATTTATTTGGTGGCGTTTCTGGGTGGTATCTTAAGGTATGAGCAATACATCCATTATTTGCAAGAAGATCAAGTCGATTCTCAAAAAATGTTGGAAGGCTTCGAACAAGTAAAGACCTCCATTGTTACTTATATGAAGGTTAAATTCTTTATGAGCCTCTGTACAGGAGTCGGTTATGGCTTAATCTGTTGGATGTTTGGTATTGACTTTCCTTTATTTTGGGGGTATTTGGCATTCGTGCTAAACTTTATTCCAACGGTAGGTTCGATTATCGCAACCATTCCCCCTTTACTTTTGGCGTTGATACAACTTGATACCACTATGGCCATAGTCGGGTTGGTCTTAGTGTTACTAGTGATTCAAATCACTTTTGGGAATGTGATAGAGCCAAAGCTTATGGGCAACAGTCTATCACTAAATACAGTGGTGGTAATTCTAGGATTGGTATTTTGGGGATACCTATGGGGGATACCAGGAATGGTACTTTCCGTACCTTTGCTGGTGTTAACGAAAGTGATTCTTGCACAATTTAAAGAAGCTCAAATCTTGGTAAGGTTGATGGGCAGCTCCAATATTAGTACCTAATACGGTAACTTTGAAGTAAAAAGTAACGTTTAGCATTATCGGTGTAGTGTCTGTTGAATTAAGTAAATAATGTCATGGGAATGAACAAACCAGAATTTCAAGAAGTCGCAGCCAAGGTGAAGAAGTTTCCTTTCACCAGTAAGCTCAGCTTTGTATCAATCATTGGATTTTGGGAGTCTCTAGCTAAAGAAGGGGGCCCGGAAGAGCAAGCCTATGCCCAAAGCATTCTTAAAGAGATAGACAAAGTGCCAGCCATAAGGAAGCCGCTTAATCATGCTGAAGCATTCTTAAAAGAACATAGGGATCTTGTAGATAAACTGATGGCCGCAGTTTTTCCTAAAGCATTGCATTTGAACGAAATTAAAGCTGCCTTTACTCCGTTTGAGTTTGCCTCTTTTAAAGAATCTCCCAGATTTAGCCAGTTAGTCCAAAACAATCCCGGTGTATTGGACTATCCTATGAACATGGATAGCAGCACGTTCCAATTTGCCCGATATCTTCACGCCTGTTTATATATTCTAGCCATTTATTATAATAACCCACACATCCTGGAAACCCCATTTGTGTACAAATTAAAGGACCCCAGCACCGGTTTAGACCAGTTCTACAAGATGACCATGAATGGTGACTTTATGGATATTCAAGTAAAAGGGAAGCCAAAAGAGCTCAGTGAAACTGAGATTGATTATATGGTGAAGAATGTGTTGGATTTGGAATTATGGCAAAAGAATTTGCCTCCTAAAAACTTCCAGATAAATGGATTTGTGATTTCAACTTTAGTGAATGTTACCCTACATGAAGTACTTTCCAATTTAAAGAACAGCTTACTGGAACGGGACGCTATTATTACAGATCACCACTTTGATAGCATTAGACAAGATGTTCGAAGTTTATTCAAAATTCCCGATCTAAGGGTCGGCCTGGGCGTGTTCAAAGATGGGGAAAGTATCTCTAATTTTGGACATTGGACCTGGCGGGACTTAGTATGTAAAGGTCGTATTAAAGATATTAGCAACGAGTTTAAAGGTTCCGTTTATCAAAAGGTCCTTCATACTGGTGAAGCAGTCATTGTAGATGATATCGATGCCATCGATGGGCCTACCGCTATTGAAAATGCTATAAAAGAAACTTGCGTCAAAAGCTTTATTATAGCTCCTTTAAAGTATAACAATGAAGTCATTGGGTATTTGGAACTTGGTTCCTGTAAGCCGAAAGAACTAAATAACTTTATGATGGCCCGGGTGAGCGATATCTTACCCCTGTTTTCCATTGCCTTGAAAAGAAGTATTGAGGAAAGGGAGAATATGATCGGTGCTATCATCATGGAAAAATGTACCGCCATACACAACAGTGTACAGTGGCGTTTTACAGAAGCAGCCAAA
>JAJCYK010000547.1 GCA_029262935.1 Cytophagales bacterium
TCATCAAATTACTTAAGTTTGTTTCAGCGTGTCCTCTAAATGAACGTCCACTTCATTTTAGTAAACCCCGCCAGGGCCGAGAATGTGGGGTTTGCAGCCAGAGCAATTAAAACGATGGGGTTTCAATCGTTAAGACTGGTAGGAAGTAATGCGCAACTTGAACCTGGAGCACGAAAGACGGGATACGGGTCGCATGATATCTTAGATCAGGCAAACGTTTATAATGATTTAGAAACGGCTATTTCAGATGTGGATTTAATTGTCGGCACTACCTCCAAGCAGCGAATTAAAAGGTATGACTATCATGTTCCTTCAGGACTTGCTAAAATTTTAAACAGCAAAAGAGGTGCTATCAAACAGGTTGCCATGGTATTTGGTTCTGAGGAAAATGGCCTGAGTACTACAGAAATGGACCAATGTGATTTAATCAGTAGTATTCCTCTGCATACCGACTACCCTTCACTAAATTTGGCACAAAGTGTTTTAATATACGCTTGGGAGCTAGGCCGGTTAAACTCACAGAATCAGATAGAAAAGGGGAGCAACTATTCCTTGCAAGGGGTGTTAAAAGAGGAATCAGAAAAGTTGTTAAGTTGGCTGGAACTGGATGATAAACCCATTCTAAAACGACGCATTTTAGACCGACTACTAACCGCGGATACCGCAGACATGGAATTAATGCTCGCACTAATAAAACGCATTCAGCGCAAGAAGGATGCTTTTTAATCTTCTAAGGTACCGTAGATTACCGTGTACAGTTTTTCCCAGAAGTGCTCGTGCGCGAAAGGCAATACTTGAGTCATCCCTACAAAGATGAGTTCTTGCTCAGGGTCAATAAAATATTTGGTATTAAAATATCCTCCCCATTCATACGTGCCAGGTGATTTAACAGTTACTCCAGTTGCATCTTCCGTGAAGACCAAGAAACCCAGGCCAAAACTGATACCCGGAGTTTGGCTAATGCCTTTGCCTTCTCTGTTTAAGGCAATTAATTGATCCGCGCGAATTACATCAATGGTCTGTGGGCTTAATATCTGATTCCCGTGGTACTTACCACCGTTTAGCAAGGTTTGTATAAACTTGGCGTAATCCAAAGCGGTGGAAGATAGACCGCCCCCCCCTGCATATAGGCCTTTGTCCTTAGCCTTAGGATAATTCAGCACCCCACTCAAAGCATCATCCTCTGCTATTACCAAACCCTCCTTGGTAGCACTAAATAAAGGTACCAGCCGATCGTGTTTTTGCTTAGGAAGATAAAAATAGGTGTCTTCCATGCCAATTTTTTCAAAAATGTTCTGTCTGAAGTAGTCACTTAAGGAAGCATCAGAAATCGTTTCCACGATACGACCTAAAACATCCATACTTAGTCCGTAAAGAAACTTTTCACCAGGGTCGAATACCAAGGGTACTTTGGCCAATCTATTGATAAATTCCTCATTGTCCCATGTTGGGTGAAACAAGCCAACGCCCAACATGTCATGGCTCCCGTATACTGCCATTATCTTTCCAGGATTAAAATCACCATAAGTAATACCAGAAGTATGAGTTAAAAGATGTCTTATGGTAATAGGCTTGGTAGCAGGCTTGGTAGTAAAGCTTGAATCGGATGTGTCAAACGAATCCAGAATTGTCATTTCTTTATACGCGGGGAGATACCAATGAATGGGGTCATCTAATCCCAACTTACCTTGTTCAAACAGCTGCATAATGGCAGTAACCGTTATGGCCTTGGTCATGGAGGCAATTCTAAAAATATCGTCCTTTTGATAAGGAGTCTGAGCGTCACGGTTTCCTACACTTTTATGAAATATGATTTTACCTTTACGTGCCACCAAAAATACACCGCCGGGCAGCCATCCCTTCTCTACGGAGGAGGCTAAAAGATCATCTACACGTTTCAAGCGTTCTGGCGAAATCGCGACCGATCCGGGAGAAGCTTCTTGTAACTGCTGTCCTATTAGCGTAAAGGGAAGGATAACTAGAATTAAAACTTTTTTAAGATTCATATTTCTTGGGCTTTTCAATACTTACTTGATACGGAAAGAAAGATAAAGAAAAAGGGCCAGTCCTTCTGGAAGCTGGCCCTCATTTTTTTGAACAGGATATAATCAATCATTCAAAAACTCATCCAAAGATTGCATTTCTGTAGTGGATATGTCATTCTTAGCAATAAAACCATTCATCTTATTGATGCGTTTTGTCATGATTTTGGCAAACTTGGTTTTAGCAACGTTAAAAGCGTTTTCCAATAAATTCAGATTTTGCATTTCTGAGCTAGACGGAGGGTTAAATCCATCGGCCACTTTCGCATATAACGTGGCTAACTTTTCCCGTAATTGCGGTTCAGCGGAACCTACATAGTTGTCTCCAGTGGTAATGACCAAAGTTTCTTTTAGAGCATTTAATTCATCAATAACAGGTTTAGCCGTTTTGGCGGCCGCAGGATTCGATTTGATTAAGCTTTCAGCCTTTTCAGAATATTGATCCATTTGATACACTAAATATGCCAATTCTTCTGACATGTCATACAGCTTTTTGGTGGTGTTGGCCAATGAAGTACGATCGGCAACCGTTAACACAGACGTGGGGTCATCCAACAATATTATTTCCGTTTCATACGACTTTTTTCCTTTATTCATCACCACTTTGTAGGCGCCAGAGGTTACCCTTGGAGCAGTAAAACCCCCGAAAGTAAAGGTCTTTCCTTTAGCCATTTTTGGTTGTTTTATCCGGTAGTTCCAAGTTACCACATTGATACCTTTCGATTTACCTGGAGCCAGCTCAATAAGCTTCTTACCCGACATGTCTTGAACCTCCATGGACATTTTTCCAAAAATGTGTCTCTTTTTCAGGTAGTAAACAACCTTGGCCGATTGCGTGGGGTTGGGTCCCACATACTCCATTTCTGTGGCTGTCCCTCCAAAACCGCTTTCTTCAACAATCACCGTGGGTTTAGATTCAAAGAAATGAACATCTTTTGCTAGGACTTCCTGATTTATGAATCTCAGAGGACTAATGTCATCTATAATGATTATTCCTCTTCCATGGGTACCTAAAACTAAATCACTTGTTTGCTTTTGCAAAGCAATATAGTGCACAGCAGTTGCAGGCATGTTGTTTGTAAATCGATTCCAATGCTGACCACCATCAATGGTAATGAACAATCCAAATTCAGTTCCTAAGAACAACAAGTTGGGGTTTTCAAAATCTTCCTGAATGTTACGGGCGAAACCGTATATTTCGTCTGTTGTAATGGAAGTCCAATGTGCTCCAAAGTCAGTAGTCTTATAAACATATGGATTCATATCGTTATTGGTATGACCATCAAAAACTGCATAGGCTGTGCCTTTGTTATGGGTACTGGCCTCTATATGATAACACCAGGTATTAAGGGGTAACCCCTCAATGTTAGGAGTAGTATTGGTCCAAGTCTTACCCCCATCTTGAGTCACCTGCACATTGCCATCATCAGTGCCAGCCCACAATACCTGGTCATCCACTGAAGATTCCGCAATAGTAAATATTGTGCAATGATTTTCAGCCCCTGAATTGTCAATTGATAATCCTCCTGAATCCTCTTGCCTTTGTTTAGCCGGGTTGTTGGTGGTAAGATCCCCGGATATTTTTTCCCAGCTATTCCCCATGTCATTGGAGCGATGCACAAATTGACTACCCATGTAAAATCGGTCTGGATGTTTTGCACTAATGGCCATAGGGGCATTCCAGTTGAAACGTAATTTAGGATCTCCAGCTACTGCCAACGGCTGAATGGTTTTACTTTGGTTACGGTCGACATCGTAGCGCCATACGTTTTGCGCACCTTGCATTTCAGAATAAATGATATTTTTTGTAGGATGTTTTAGTACCCTAAAACCATCTCCAAACCCTACATTATTCCAATCCCTGGCTTCAATCCCACCAGGTGATCGGGAAGGGCCATACCAGGACCCATTGTCCTGCAAACCACCATACACATTATAAGGCTCCTGATCGTCTACACTAACTTGATAAAATTGGGATACGGGTACATTTGAAACAATTTCCATGGTTGTCGCCCCATCCCAACTGCGATAGATCCCACCATCCGTGGCCACGTACATGCGGTCACTGTTGTGAATGTCAAAAACAATGTCATGTATGTCGGGGTGCATGGTCCCTAAATTCTTGAAGGTCTTACCTCCATCCCTGCTTATGGAACCAAAAACTCCGGCCTTTACTACCACCTCTGGGTCTCTTGGATCCACCACAATTCTAGAAAAGTAAAAAGGCCTTACGACCAAACCGAAATCTTTATTCAGGTGATTCCAGTTTTTCCCACCATCTTCAGAACGGTACAATCCTTTATCCTCCGGTTTTTCCGTTTCTAGCACTGCGTATAATATTTTACTATTAGAAGGGGCTACAGCCACTGCTATTCGGCCTAAGGCTCCTCCCGGAAATCCAGCATGGATCTTATTCCAGGTTTTTCCTTGATCCGTTGATTTGTAGAGCGCACTATTATTTCCACCTGAGGCAAAGGACCACCCAGTTCTACGAAACTCCCACATGGATGCATAAAGTATATTGGGGTTATTGGGGTCTATCACAAGATCACTGCATCCTGTTTTCTGGTCGAAATAAAGAATCTTTTCCCAATGTTCTCCCCCATCAACGGACTTATAAACTCCGCGCATTTCACTATCTCCCCAGAGCGCCCCCAAGACTCCTAAATACATGACCTTAGAATCGTTAGGATCGATAACAATACTACTAATCCTTTCTGATTTTCCGAATCCTTTTTTCTCCCAAGTCACTCCTCCGTCCGTAGACTTATAAAGCCCATCTCCAACTGAAACACTATTTCGAGTCCATGTCTCTCCTGTGCCCACCCATAGGATCTTATCAGGATTCTGAGGGTCAAGGGCTATGGACCCTACGGATTGTGGATGTTCGTCAAATATCGGTTGAAAAGAAGCACCACCATTGGTAGTCCTCCATACACCTCCGCCGGCCGCGCCCGCGTACATCACACGGTCGTTGGTGGGGTGAGCTTCTAGTTCTACAATCCGTCCACTCATTAAGGCTGGGCCAATATGTCGGGCCTCAAGATCCCCAAAAAGCTCCTTCCCATTCAATACGATATCCTGCGCAGGCAATGAGGGGTAGATGCCACCTACCATTGCCAATACATATAGCAATTTCTTCATAGTACAATTGGTGCTTAGTAATGAATGGAGTTTATTCCTCAGGAAAAGCGAAGTCTGCCTCAGAAACTTCAGGATTTACCTCAATGCTTTCAATCATCAAAGGTTGCGCTTGGCCACCTTTCTCTCCTTGGGACATGGCGAAAGGAAAATACAATCCTTCTACCTCCTGATAATCACTCATTTTAAACTGCATCATAGTACCCTTCCCTGGTCCCTGTTTCAATTCCGACTCCTGAGCAATGGGTACATAGGATTCCTTGTCAAAGTAATAATAGGAAACGTCGTCAACTTCTGAACCGTCCACTGTCATAGGCTCTTTTACTACTTTAACCTTAAAACATTCAGCTCCATCAACAGTCTCGTCACCAACCAACTCCACAGTATACCCTTTACTTTTATAATCATATAGTGCATCCGGAAAATCGTTAGAATCCAGCATTTGATTTTTGGTGGTTTCAGCATCTGACTTTTCAGCTTTCATGGTCTGAAAATTGGTGCTCCAAAGGGTTTCACCATCAAATACCCCTTGTTTAATTTCAGTCCCTTGAAAGGTAATCTTTGTGTATTGCCGTCCGTCAGACATTTGCACAATTTCTAAAGGGATTTCCATTCCTCCCTGATTAACCTTGGCATTAAACTTTATTCCTTTGAGATTACCCCAGGCTTCCATTCCTCCAGTATTTTCAAAATACCCATGGACAATTTCATCCACATCCTGAGCCTGCAGATTAAATGATATTAGCGATAAGATTAAGATCGCGGCTATTGATAAATTTTTCATCTAAGTAAATTTTTGTTCAACGATTAAACCCAACTGAGCTAGATTCAAATAATAATAAATAAATTTTAACATTCTGATAAGAGAAAGGTAGCTGAACCGTCGAAATCCATGATGATCGGTAGCCATGTCTTAATTGATATAGATTAGTAATAGGATCAAGGTAATTCTTATGGTCAGTTGCCATAATCTTATTATATTATGACGTTCACACATTTACAGGAAACATATGCAGATAATTGAATCACCGGAAGTCTATGATGTAGTTATTGTTGGATCCGGAGCCGGGGGAGGTATGGCTTCCAAAATATTATCAGAAGGAGGGTTAAATGTAGCCATACTCGAAGCGGGCCCCATGTTTGATCCCAGAGATGACACGGATCGTACCCAGCTACGACCGCCTTGGGAGTCGCCTAGAAGAGGAGCAAGCTCCTATAGAGCCTTTGGGGATTTTGACAGCGCTTATGGAGGTTGGGACATTGAAGGGGAGCCCTATACACATAAGGCAGGCACAGAATTCGATTGGTATAGGTCACATATGGTCGGAGGCAGAACCAACCACTGGGGCCGTATATCCTTGCGTTTTGGTCCTAAGGACTTCAAAAGAAAAGATCAGGATGGTTTAGGTGATAACTGGCCTATAGGCTATGAAGATGTTAAACCATATTATGACAAAGTAGATAAATTGATCGGTGTCTTTGGGACAAAAGAAGACTTCCCAAATGAGCCCAATGGATATTTTCTGCCTCCTCCTAAGCCCAGGTTGCATGAATTGTATTACATCAAAGGTGCTAATAAGGCCAATGTCCCGGTAATTCCCAGTCGGCTGTCTATTTTAACTAAAAAGATTAACAGTAAACGAGGTGTTTGTTTTTATTGCGGGCAGTGTAGTCGTGGATGTATGGCATCAGCAGATTTTTCCAGCGGGACATGCTTGATTTTTCCAGCGCAAGAGGCCGGAAATCAAGTAAAGTTATTCACAAATGCCATGGCCCGTCAAGTAGTGGTAGACAAAAATGGCAAGGCCACTGGTGTTTCCTACATCAATAAGGACGACCGCCAGGAATATGTCATTCAGGGGAAAACCATTGTATTGGCAGCTTCTGCCTGTAGCTCCGCTCGTATTTTGTTAAATTCCAAAAGCAGCACGTTCCCAAATGGATTGGGCAATGGCAGCGGTACTCTAGGCAGGTATCTGCATGATTCTACAGGGGCGAGTCGCATGGCATTCGTACCCGATTTGATGAATCGAAAAATGTATAATGAAGACGGAACAGGTGGTATGCATGTGTATACTCCCTGGTGGTTGGATAATAAGAAGCTAGATTTTCCTAGAGGGTATCACTTGGAAGTTTGGGGTGGGTTAGGCATGCCTTCTTACGGTTTTGGTTTTAATGCCACCGAATTGAATAAATACGCAGGTGGAGTGGTAGGTGGTTATGGCAATAAGTTAAGGGAAGATGTAAAACGGTTCTACGGGGCTACTATGGGCATCAGCGGTCGTGGTGAAAGTGTTCCTCAGTACGATAATTACTGTGAGATAGACCCTACGGTGGTTGATGAATGGGGTATTCCAGTGTTAAGGTTTCATTACAAATGGACAGAACATGAAAGGACCCAAGCCAAACACATGCACGAAACCTTTGAGTCGATTTTCGATGCTATGGGTGCTCAGGTTTTGGGTGAAAAGCCTGGGGAAGATAGCGATTACGGACTATTGGCTCCGGGTCGTATCATTCATGAGGTAGGAACCACGCGCATGGGAACGGACCCCAACACATCGGTAGTAAATCAATACATGCAATTGCACGAAGCTGACAATGTATTTGTGGTGGATGGAGGCCCATTTGTTTCTCAGGCCGATAAAAATCCAACCTGGACTATTCTGGCTTTGTCCTGGCGTACATCAGATTATATTTTAGATCAGATTAATAAACAAAACATTTAGTATGGATCGCAGAGAATCACTTAAATCGTTGTTTGTCGGCACAGTGGCCGGCGGCTTGGCTTTGAATGGCTGTACGCCCGAAGCTCCGGATACTGAAACGAAACCACTAGTAGAAGGCAAAGGGTATGGCCGTACTGAAAAGGAGAAAATCCGGGATCAAAAACTCCACGAAGAAGAATTTTTGGTTGCCAGTGAGTTGGAGACTTTGGCTATACTTTGTGACATTATTCTTCCACCTACCGCGGAATTTGGTTCGGCGACAGACGCAGGTGTACCTGAATTCATTGCGTTTATGGCCAAAGACATCCCGCGCTATCAAACACCATTGCGAGGCGGGCTGATGTGGCTTGACAATAGATCCAATGCCAAGTTTGGCCTTTACTTCAAAGCCTGTTCCGTTGATCAGCAGATAGAACTTGTGGAGGAAATTGCCTATCCAGAAGAGCAACCATCTGCTTTGGCTCCTGGTATCGCCTTTTTCTCCCTAATTAGGAACTTGACCTTGACAGGTTACTACACGACTGAAATGGGATTTAAAGAATTAGGCTACATCGGCAATACTCCAGGGGTATGGGATGGCGTACCTGATGAGGTGCTAAAAGACCATGGGATGTCGTACGACCCGAAATGGATCAAACGATGTGTGGATCAAAGCAAACGAAACGATGTAGCTGCCTGGGATGAAGAGGGCAACCTAATAACCTAAAGGTATTGAACATCCTAAAAAGTCACATTACCAATTCCGCAGGATTAGAAAACTTCACTCCTCGTGGCGATGGCGGAAGTCGCTTGGAGGCGCTTAGCGATGGAGTATTTTCATTAGCAATAGCGATCTTATTGTTGTCCAGTTCAGTGCCAAAGAATTTTGATGAATTGTGGATATTTGTATTGGACATTATTCCCTTCGGTATCTGTATGTTATTTATATATTGGATATGGCGGCAGCACATTACGTTTTTCTTGCGCTATGGACTAGTAGACTCTAAGATTACCGCCCTAAACACCATTTTGTTATTTTTCGTTTTGTGCTATGTTTATCCTCTAAAGTTTTTGATGTCGTGGTTGGTCAAGTTTTTTTATGCCAGCCTAAGTGGGAATTTCGCCAGCCAAATTCAGGAATTCAATGCCATCATCCCTTTTGAAAAGATGCCAGTGTTGATGATTATATACAGCAGTGGGTTCGTCTGCATTTTTTTAATCTTATATGTTTTCTACAACATCGCACACCAAAAAAAAGACCAATTAAAGCTGTCAACACTAGAGGTGTATGAGACACGGTATTCACGCGATGAAAAAATTTACCTAGTTGGAATAGGTACGCTATCCATCATGCTAGCCATCCTAGGTATTGTAACCGGGACCCCATGGGGGGCAATTATTTCAGGCTGGATTTACAACTTAATATGGGTGGTCAGTATTATCCGGGCTAAGAAACGCAGCAAGTACTTAAAAAAAATTGCTTCCTGATCCAGTGCTTCGCCTGATGGAGATGTTTGTAGGCGACGGCGTCTGTGGCCTGCAACAGTCGTACATCAACTTCCATAAGTGCCTAGTTTATATATTCGTCCTGATCGCTATTGCTATAGTGTAGTAGCGCCGCGGTAATGCCTATCGCCATCCACCCCCATTCTAAATAGTGCAAGGATTGAGGGTTACGCAAAGCACTTCCTAACATCGTGCCAATGCCAGTTCCCATTGTCAAAAAAAGACCAACGTGCAATAACCTTGGGCTGAATAGCGACCTTAGCGGGCTGTAGTTAAGTAGGGTAACCAACATAACCAGTCCAATAAAAAACCAATCAAAAAGCGATAGTGTAGGAGCATCCAGGAAATGTAAAATGAACTTTACCAATACTAAAGCCCATAAGGCACTAGTTAAGATGTAATTTTTCTTTTTACGTGATAGATTCAAAGGCTTAGCCCTTAGGGTATTAAAATTGTAGATCCTTTGGTTTGGCGATTCTCTAACATCTGATGGACTTTACTGGCTTCTGCAAGCTGGAATTTTTGGTTAACGGACACTCTTAAATGGCCATTTGACAACATATCAAATAAGGCTTTACTAGCTTTTGTTAAAGTCTCTTTGGTGGGAATATAGTCAAATAATGTAGGTCGGGTGGTGAATAATGATCCATGTTGCGCTAAGTCCTTCAAATTAAAGTTGTCGATCACCCCTGAAGATTGACCAAAACAGACCCACATGCCACATCGCTTTAAACATTTAAGGGATTGCGGATAGGTATCTTTTCCCACAGAGTCATATACCACATCCACTCCTTGGCCATCGGTTATTTCCTCAACTTGGGCTACGAAATCATCTTGCTGGTAATTGATCACATGGTGGTATCCGTTTTGTAAAGCCAATTGAACCTTTTCTTCTGAACCGGCGGTACCAATAACCTTTGCGCCTAAATAATTTGCCCATTGGCCGGCCAATAAGCCAACTCCACCCGCAGCCGCATGGAAAAGTATGGTTTGTCCAGGTTGTACTGGAAAAGTACCATGTAGCAAGTAATGAGCAGTTAGTCCTTTTAACATAACGGCTGCAGCTACTTCACTATCTACGTCTTCTGGCAATTTGACCACTCGATCCGCGTCTATAATGCGATGTTCACAATAGGCACCATTTGGAAAGGTATATGCAATGCGATCTCCAGCTACCAGCTCTTGTACATCCGTTCCCAAAGTGATCACCTCCCCACACGCTTCTGCTCCCACTATGATGGGCATATCTCCTGTCCACGGGTTAAGACCACTGCGAAAATAGGTGTCTATGAAGTTCACGCCAATAGCTAAATGCTTTATCAGAATTTGTCCGGGACCAGGTTCACCAACTAATATATCTTCGTAAGAAAAACTAGTAGCGGGCCCCGGTTGGTGTATTACATTTGCTTTGGTAACCATAAATGAAGAGCTTATAAAGAAACAAATCTTTGAGAACAGGTAATATAACAATGTAGGTGACATTTTACAAAGGCTGCAAATCACAATACCAGAACTGATGGTCCCAACCGTCACGCTCTGGGTAACTTCTAAGCACGATTTCTCCAAAAGTAAAGGGCACTGGTTGCTTAAATATGGGCCCATCAAAAACGAAGGTGTGAAATTCTCCGTTTTCTCCGCAAGGGTCTACGTGCTTCGGCAGGTCCGCCAGAAACTCTTGATTGATTTCTCTCCCTAAAAATGCCTTATCCAACAACTTGGCATTCGCACAAACTACGACTGCCCGATAGCCCAATTCACAAAAAGTTTCTACCAATGTTCTGGTATCTGCTTTCCAAAGAGGAAAAACTGCTTTTATACCACTGGATTGCAGTTGCTCCTCACGATACTTTTTTAAATCTTCTAAGAAGATATCTCCAAATATGGCTTGTTTACAACCGTCTTCTTTTAATTGATCAACCGTTTCACCCATAATGCGTCCATAGGTTTCCATATCCACGGCTGCCGGTAACTCAACTATTTTCAACGGCAAACCTAAAGCCTGTGCCTGAATTACCAACAACTCCCTGGGAACACCATGCATAGTAACACGATTAAAAGGAAGGCTAACTGAAGTAACCAATTTTGAAATATGAAATTGATCCAGGCTATAATGAAGCGCCATACAAGCATCTTTACCTCCACTCCAGTTCATATAAGATTTTATTTTCGGCATAGTTATTTTACCAGAACCTCAGCTGGTGAGACTAACTTAAAGCTAACTAAATCACCTGGTTTGTACTGAGCTAGCCGCGCCAGGTCTGCATCAATAACATTCGCCAAACGAGGGTAACCTCCACTGGTTTGTGCGTCCATCATTAGTATTATTAATTCTCCATTGTTGGTAATCTGTATGGTCCCGGGGACAATGCCTGAGGAGATTACTTCCAAGCCCGAGGAGTATCCATTTAATGGACCCAATAATCGGTATCCCATGCGATTTGATTGTTGTCCAATTTCGAAGGAACGATTTAGGAAGTCTTTTATACTAGGCACGGAAATTTGATGATACTCAGGTCCGGCCAACACGTTGAAGGGTCCGTAATCAATAGGTGTGCGCTGCAGTCTTCGTTTAGTAACAGGCTTAGGCGTGATCACTTCAAACTCCAGTCCCT